>JBIKIM010000074.1:0-5739 GCA_044361605.1 Bacteroidia bacterium
TACACTGCCAAAAGCGAACATCTTGAGCAATGCTCAACTTTTTGAAACTGGTTCCTTCGGCATCTGAACTTACAAATATACCTTCACCATAAAAAGCGGGAGATCCGTTTTTAGTTCCTGACAAATTGGTAAATCCACCTTCACCCGTTCCGTATACGATTTTACCACTACCTGGAATTTGGGCCACGCAAGTCACATTTAAGTTTTCTTGCATATCGTTGATAGGAGTCCAGCTTTGTCCGTAAGTAGTAGAACGAAATAAGCCCCCACTAACACCCCCTGCAAACCAAAGTTCTGGTTTAGATTGGTGCATTAAGAAAGCACGAATACGACCCCCAACGTTATCAGGACCCATATTTTGCCATTCTAGTTTCTTGTTTAAACGCTTGGAAACCGACTGAAGGGCATCAGCTTGTGCGATAGCACCCGCTACCCAGGCAGGATCTAATGTCTGTGTTTCTTCATTCAAACGCATGCTATAGATAGACTCTATTGCGCCGCGGATGCTCTGTTCCTTTTCGGTTTCCGTGCCAGATTCAACGGAGCGGGTTGCGTTTGGGGTGTTTTCGTTGCTTCCCCAAATAGCGATACCGGCTGCTAGTGCCACGGTAGAAAGTACAGGTATAAATGTTTTAAATCTCATATGATTGTTTGTAATTTGGATTTAGTGCTTAACATGCAAATAAAGACAAATATGTGCTGTTTTCCAACGAGGTGGGTAAACACATACGTTCTTTTATTGCCATTTTTTTCTCATAAAATAAAAAATACGATCATTACGCCTACAAAACATGTTTTTCGGCGTGGTACGAGCTCCGAACTAAAGGACCACTTTCTACGAAACGGAAGCCCAAATCAAGCCCGTATGATTCCCAATACTTAAACTTATCGGGATGCACGTATTCGGCTACCGGCAAATGCATTTTAGTAGGTTGTAAATATTGACCCAAGGTTAACACATCGCAACCGTGTTCCCGCAGGTCATTGATCAATTTTTTTACTTGATCGTCGGTTTCACCACAGCCCAACATCGCCCCACTTTTGGTTCGGCGGCCATAGTCCTTAGTGCGCTGAATTTGCTCCAAGCTGCGTTGATATTTAGCTTGCGGACGCACCAAACGGTACAATGCCTCTACGGTTTCCATATTATGGGAAACCACATCGGGTTTCTCATCTAATACCAAATACAAGGCATCCCATTGGGCCTTAAAATCCGGAATCAGGGTTTCAATCGTAGTATCGGGAGCCTGAATTTTGATTTCTTTAATGGTTTGAGCCCATACAATAGAACCTTTGTCTTTCAATTCATCTCTATTTACGGAGGTGATGACACAATGTTTTACCCCCATAATTTTAACCGCTTCAGCTACGCGTTTGGGTTCGTCTAAATCGTATTCACCGGGTCTTCCCGTTGCAACGGCGCAAAAAGAGCAACTGCGGGTGCATACATTCCCCAAAATCATGAAGGTAGCGGTACCCGCACCCCAACACTCGCCCATGTTCGGACAGCGTCCGTCTTCACAGATTGTGTGTAATTTATGTTCTTTAACCAGTCGTTTTACACGGGTATAGTTCTCACCAAATGGAATGTCAATTTTCAACCATTTGGGCTTAGTAGGTCCTTTCGGGGCTTCTTTTTTTACTATGGGAAGTTCAATCACAGCGGTGGTATATATAAAGGTGTAACAAATAAAACGGCATTTGGATTACTCAATCGTTGCGTCCAAATCCAATGGCAAAGTTAATGAATAGCGCGGGAAGCATTTGAGGGTTGCGATTTATTGCGTGTAAAAGTGGTATTTGTTGCACAAAAAAATCATTCATTACGCCAATACTGAGGGTATTGCTCAGATTTCGATAGCTTCCCCATTCCAAACTCAAAGCGGCGGAAACCCCTATGCCTGGAATCAACCGCCCTTCCCGGAAGCCTTTTGCAAACGAAGATTCCCCGCCTATGAACTGCACATCCTGTGTTGATGGATCGTAGCGTACCTCCTCTACTGCATCGAATGGCGAGTTAGACCGATACACCCACACATAGATGGGCCAGGCATACGCCAAGGGCAATTGAAGTGACCCATCGAGGGTTATGCCAATGTCAAAGCGAGACTTGCGTTCGGACAGCACGATTCCCCGACCGTAATAAGGGCGTAAAACCCATACGCGGTTGACCTTATCGATAACAAACGGTTCACTGGCAGGAAGCGACTGATTCACCACATAAATCTCTTTTGGATGCTGAATATTACCAATCCGAAGACCGAACCGCTCCACGGTTAAATCGGGCTCCCAAGACTTCTTCAATCCCACTCCCAAGTCATAACCAAAGTTCCTTACCTGTGCATCGGCCATTAAAAAACGATTTATCTGAGCCTTTACACCCCCAAAATAGAGGAACATAAGGGCACTGAAAAACCGACACGTCGCGGAAAAGGACATGTATCAAATATAAGGATAAAATTCTGTGTATCGCAAAGCCCCCTATTCATGAAAATTTGACCCACTTTCTCCCACAGATAGCAAAATCCTTTATAACATTGGATTTTTTACTATATTTGCCACACAATGAAGCCTAGAATCAAGCACCAAAACAACCCAAAACCCACGCCAGTGGGGAACTGTGGATAAGTGGTGGTTAATTTTGGGGGATTGTGGGAAATAGTGGGAAATTCTGTAGTTATTTAGCAGTTGAAACCAACACACGAAATGTCTGGACTGATTGGAGAATATTATTGCAAGCTGGACGCCAAGGGGCGCTTGTCCCTTCCATCGCGTCTTCGCACTCAGATACCTGAGTCAGCTGGTGATATGCTCGTAATCAACCGGGGATTCGAAAAGTGCTTGGTGTTGTACACCAAAGAAGACTGGCTCAAAGAAACAGAAAAGCTCAACGCTGTTGATGATTTCACGAGCCCGGAAATTCGTAGATTCAAACGTATTTTCACCAATGGTGCCAATTTATTGCCTATCGACAACGCCCAGCGGATCCTAATTCCAAAGAAATTGATGGAATATGCCGACCTCGCCGATGAAGTTGTTTTAAGCGCATTTGGCAACAAAGTGGAAATTTGGAGTAAAGAATTGTACGAATCCGAATTGGATGTGGAATCTATCGAGCTCAGCGAATTGGCTCGTAATTTCCATACCCAAAAGAAAACTTTAGGCGAATAACACCCCTCACCCACGTGTTGGTCTCAATGCAAAACATGGAGACCTCGTACCACATACCCGTACTATTTAAGGAGAGCTTAGATGCTTTGGTGCAAAATCCAAACGGCACCTACATTGACCTCACTTTTGGTGGCGGCGGACATTCCCGCGGTATTTTAGAGCGCCTAGGCCCCAAAGGACACCTAATTGCATTTGATAAAGATACCGATGCCCACGAAAACAGCCTCAACGATCCCCGGTTTTCCTTGGTTAAACACAATTTCCGCTATCTTAAACAATATCTTAAATACCTCAACATCGCAGCCGTCGATGGCATATTGGGCGATTTAGGCATTTCCTCCCACCAAATCAATACCGACAAACGCGGCTTCGCCCATCGCTTTAACGGTCCCCTCGATATGCGAATGGACCCAGAAAGCAGCCTTAATGCCGCTCAAATATTAGATACCTATAGCGAAAAAGAACTACTTCGCGTTTTCAACGAATATGGGGAAATCAAAAACGCCTATCGGTTGGTACATCATATTCTGCCCCAGCAGAATATGGGCCGTTTTGTAACCGTAGAAAGTTTCAAAAAAGCCATCGACAGCTTAATCCCGCAGAAAGATCCCTCAAAATACCTATCGCAAGTCTTCCAAGCCCTTCGAATAGAAGTCAACCAAGAAATGACGGACTTGCAGACCCTACTAGAAGACAGCCATTCGTTGATTAAAGCCGAAGGCCGCTTGGTGGTAATTTCCTACCATTCCTTAGAGGACCGTATGGTTAAGAACTTACTACTTAAAGGACAGCTGCAAGGAACTACCAATTCAGATATTTTCGGTCGCGTAAGCCTCCCCTTTAAAGCCGACCCCCACAAAGCGATAGTGCCTTCTGAGGCTGAAATCGCTGAGAATCCAAGATCACGAAGTGCCAAAATGCGCGTTGGAATTAAAAATTAATCCCATGAACGAAGAAATACAAGACCTCCCGACAGACACCCCTAAGAATCCATTGGAAGAGTGGAATACCTGGCGTATTATCAAATGGGTATTGATTGCATTTCCCGTTTTGGTATTTTACATATACAATTCTTTACATGCCGCAAAAGCCCTTAAAAAGAAGAACGAATTGGGCAAAGTTCTCAAGGAATTACACTCCGAACGCATCAGTTTAGAAAGTGAAATTACCCAAGCAAGTAAGCAAACACGATTGGCCGAGCAACTCGCAGCCAAAGGTTTAGAAGAAATTAGCACACCCCCTAAAAAGATTATCCGTGACAGCAAATAAAATCAATACACGCAAAGAAATCTTAAACCGCTCCCGCGTCATTTTTGCGTGCGTTGCGCTTTTTGGACTCTACCTCGTGGTATCTATTTTCCGTTTGCAGCATGGTATGGAAAAAGACTTCAGCATCAGTCAAGAACGCAAAAACACCCGCATTTCCACGCAAACAGGTATTCGAGGTAATATTTATGCAGGTGATGGTGGCTTATTAGCTACTTCCGTGCCTACTTACGACCTAATGTGGGACGCAAGGGTAAATGCCCTAACCGACCAACATTTCAAGGAAAAATTAGACTCCCTTAGCTTCTTGTTAGCGCGAAACTTTAAGAAACGCAATAAACAGGAATGGGCCGCAAAACTGATCCAACTGCGCAAATCTGGCCACCGTTATTATACGCTACTTACTGATTTGTCCTTTGATAAAATCAAACAAGTTAAGACCTGGCCTTTGATCCGGGAAGACAAATACAAAGGTGGATTTTGGACCATTGAAGAAGGCAAACGCATGTATTTCATGGGGGAAATGGCCAAACGAGCAATCGGGTATACCAAGAACGGGGTAAACGTAGGACTAGAAGGCGCCTTCGACAGTATGTTAAAAGGTCAAACCGTACAGATAATGGAACAACGTCTTCCTGGCAACATATGGCGTCCATTAAAAGTAGGCGTTGGGTACGAAGCTGAAAATGGAAAAGACATCGTTACCACGTTGGACACCCGTTTTCAAGACATCACCCAATATGCCCTAAATAAAGCATTGGTGAAACACCGGGCAGACCATGGATGTGCCATTGTTATGGAAGTAGCCACCGGACAAATCAAGGCGATTGCCAATTTAAAGCGCGGCCAAGACGGACTCTATTACGAGTCTATGAACTATGCGGTAGACCAATTCATGGAGCCAGGCTCAACCTTTAAAATAATTTCTGCCCTAGCGCTTCTAGAAGACGGCGAGGCTACCCCTACCGATTCAATTGCAACACACCGTGGCAAAATAAAATTTTACAATACTGAATTCAAGGACGACGAGCACAACAAAACCATCCCAAGCACCTACACCCTACAGGAATGCATAGAGCAATCGAGCAATGTAGGCATCAGTCAATTTATTGACAAGGCCTACCGCGATAAACCGTCGGAGTTCTTATCTCATTTGGAGCAGTTGGGATTAACCCTAAAGCCCAATTTTGACATACCCAGCTCCAACCACCCCGTCGTACTTGACCCTAATAACGCATTATGGTCGGGCGTTACCCTTCCTTCCATGAGTATTGGATATGCTACACGTTTGTCGCCCCTGCA
>JBIKIM010000075.1:0-5733 GCA_044361605.1 Bacteroidia bacterium
CGATATGTTTGCGCTTACCCAACCCGAACGCATAGATGCCTTTCGTTTTGTTCCCAACGATCCCAAAAGCGCCCCCCTATATTTCGTAAAAAAGAACCAAGTTTGGTACGTCTATAATCAATACGATACCTTCCCGGCCGATTCTCAGAATGTTCAAATGCTGCTCTTTTGGGCCGTTAAAAAACTTAAAGTCCAACGCCCCGTCAACGGACAGTCCGTTAAAAATCTATCCCGCAAAATGGCCCTGTCCGCCGTTAAAGCCAGCTTCTCACAAAATGGAAAAGACGTGCACGAAATTTTTGTAGGAGGCTCAACCCAAGATAATATGGCCACTTATATGTACACCCCAGAATACGACCAACCCTGTATCGTCGAAATTCCTGGCTTTCAAGGTTACCTAAGTCCCTATTTCAATACCGATATTCATATTTGGAGAACACTCCAACTTATCAATATCGAACCGTCACAAATCAAATCCCTCACCGTGCAGTGGCCCCAACAACCACAAAATAGTTTTAGCATTCACCAAGAAAACAACCAACTTCAACTGCGTAATGCCAAAAATCAGCCCGTGGAAGCCAATAAATCGCTTCTAGCCGGTTATTTGTTGCAGTGCAGCCAATTCTCAAGAGAAGCAGGCAGTGTGGCCGGTATCAATAAAGCCCCTCTGCAAAAAGATTCCGTAACCACACAAATCCCCTTACTTGTTTTCAAATACACCCAACAAAACAATAAAATCATTACGCTCACCGTTTTTGCACACCAAGGATTCGAAGACATACTCGTTGATGCCCGACCCGAACAAACCGAAACCGTTCAAACCGCCTTATTCTGGGTGAAATCTTCCGAAGATCCCAACCTCTGGCTCAGCCAAGATATTGTGCTTAAAAACCGTATGAAAACCTTAACCGATTTCCTTAATCCCTAAGAACTGTGAGCTTTAGAATTATCGGCGCTATTATTGGATTCCTCTCTTCCGGATTTTTCGGAGCTATAGTGGGATTCATGATTGGATCGTATATCGACCATGCCTACGGCGGCAGTAACCAAGAATCTTACAATTCTAATTCCTTTGCCAATACCAATTATCAAAACCAAAATACCCACCCAGCCGATTTTAAAAATTCATTACTAATCCTCATTGCCGCCGTAATGAAAGCCGATGGGGTGGCAATGAAAAGCGAACTCGATCTCGTTAAATCGATGCTGCTGCGCACCTATGGAGAAAATGAAAGTCGCCTGATGCTGCTGAAATTGCGCGACTTTCTTAAGGAGGAACACAACCTCAATGAAATTTGCCGGAATCTGCGAAATCGCATGAGCTATTCCCCCCGGTTAGAACTCATACACATCCTCTTCCGTATTTCCCGTGCCGATGGGGTTATTTCAGATGCCGAAATCCAACTCATTCAACACGTAGCCACCCAATTAGGCATCAGCACACCCGATTACCTATCGCTGAGAGCTATGTTCGTGGAATCGGTAGACTCCGACTATAAAATTTTAGATGTATCTACCTCCGCAACAGAAGACGAGGTTAAAAAAGCGCACCGTCAATTAGCCCTTCGTTTTCACCCCGACCGACTCCAAGGTCTTTCCGACAACGAGAAAAAAAGTGCCGAAGAAAAGTTTATTCGCGTACAAAAGGCCTACGAAAATATCAAGCGTAAAAACGGCTGGAAATAAATGAACGTACACCTCGTTCTTTTTCTGGTTAGCTTGTTTTATGGCATTCTTTTCTCTTGGGCCGGAGAAATCATGCCCCGCTATCTTAACGCCGAAACCCTCGTTTGGATGCGCGTGGCCTTTGCCACTTGCGCCTTTCATTTAATTGGCTTTTGGGGGAAATCAGATTCCATAAATTGGAAAAAACACGGACTCGAATTGGCTATTTGTGGCTTTTTTGGGACCAGTGCCAATATGTATCTGTTTTTCAAAGGACTTCAAAATACGTATCCCATCAACGCCGCCGTTTTGATGCTCGCCACTCCCCTGTTTGTCGCTTTGTTTGACCACCTCCGACTCAAGGTATGGCCCAACTGGGTATTCTTACTGGCCCTACTAACCGCCGCCATCGCCTGTTTGAAATTACTCACGGAAAGCCATCACACCTTTACCTCAGAAACGCGTAAAGGAGATCTTTTTGTTTTTGTAAACGCCGTTTTTTATGCCGTTTACCTCGTCCGAATCAAAAAACTTACCGCACTGTATCCGCCTATAACCATCAATAAATGGACCTTTAGTTTCGGGCTTCTTTTTATCACGCCTATCGGAATTAGCTCGGTACTCGCCACCAATTTCCAAGCCATCCCCAGTCCAATTTGGGCTAAAATCGGCTACATACTTATCATCATGAGTTTCCTGGTGTATTTTATGAATGCGTATGCGATAAAAATCGCAGGACCCACACTAACAGGAATTTACATATACCTGCAACCCTTATTGGCTACCCTTATTGCCTTTATTCTTCAAACCGATTCCATTAGCCCTTTGAAAATTGTTTGGATTTTAATTGTACTCATCGCCACCTTCATCGCCACAAGGAAAACACCAAAACCAAAAATGCACGTTGCATCGGCTAATTAAAATATGTAATTTTGCACGCTAATAAGAAAATCAATGCGCAATCCAAAAGGTAACGACATACTCAAAAAACTCATCGGTGAGATTGAAAGCAACGGCATCAGCGCCGCTTTAATCGCCCCGTTACAAGAAGCCCGTGAAGTTGCAAAGGCGGAAAACGACCCCCTTGTTACACGCTCACTAAGACTTTTATGGCAGCATATCGAAGCCAACGATAACTTCGAAGCACCCCTAGCGGAAGAAATTGAAACCGCCACCGATAACCTTATCTTCTTTATTAGCTTGTGCGTAAAAAGCGATAACGAAGTAAATCGCGACGAATTGCGGGTTATGACCCAACAACTACAAGAATTGGCTTAATCTATTGAAATTTAAGTCCTACATATCCTTTTTTCTATTAAGCTGCTTTTCCCTTTGGCAGCTCACGGTTACCCATACGCATTCCCACGCCCACAAGCATTCCGATCATCCACATTCCCACCTTACCCAAACCCTACCGCAAAATCCCCCCGTATCCATCGATGAAGATTGTGGTATTTGCGATATTTATATTTCCTTAGCCGAATCACCACAAACCCTGCAGTTATTTATTCCTGCAGCGTCTTGGATTTGCAGCAGTACCGATAACCGCCCATCCCCACTGTCCGCCTGGACACCCAACTCAAAAAACAAGTCTCCGCCTACTGTGTAATGCTTTCGGTCTAAATCGGTTCACCCGATTTTCTCAAATCGTAACATTACATCATGAAAAAACGGCTAAAACGCGCGCTGATTTTCAGCGTATTTTTACATATCAGTACCCACTTCGCTCCCTCGTTCGCACAACCTAAACTTTGTGCCCGGGAATTGCATGTCCAAATTTTCTTAAATCCCCAAACGCCACTAGTCCAAGCCGAAGTATTTATCGAAGATTTGCATTTATTGCAAAAAACCGATTCCAAAGGATTTGCACATTTCACCAATCTCTGCGATTCCATTATCGACCTCGATATTTGGCACCAAGGGAGGCACCTACATACCACATTCAAAACCCAAAGCAGCGTTCAATTGATTTTTTGGGAAATCGACTCCTTTGTCAAACTTGCTGAAACCCATATTATCCAACACAGCACCCATATTGCCACCGATCACCTTCATATAAATCAACTGCCCATTACCCCGTTCAGCAGCATTAGTGAGAAAATGGCTGAAATGCCTATGGTACGACTTCAGAGAACCGGCAATAGCATCCAAAAACCAATGTTACAAGGGCTAACAGGATTGCGCTTGCCTTTGTTTCAAGACGGTTTGCGCATCCAAGGACAAGCGTGGGGTAGCGACCATGCACCTGAATTAGGACGAATGGGAGCTCAAGAAATCACCATAGCCAAAGGTACCGAAGCCCTAAAACGAAGTGCCGATGGTTGGGGAAATTTCCTCGAAATTTCGTACCGACCCCAATATCACGCCTATGAAAACAATGCGGAAATCTCCTCCGGTTACCAAAGCAATTCACAAGCGTGGCAAACAGGATTCAGTTATACCCATGGAGGACACCAAGAGCGCGATGGTTTTTACATCAGCGCCCAACATCAAAATGCAGGTGACTACGCCATTCCCACTGGCATTTTACCCAATACCGCTTACCAAGAAAGCAGTTTTTACACCGGCCTAAGTAAAAAATCTCAATCCGCCATTCATTACCTAGACGCATCCTACTTTTATTTTAAAGGGGGCATTTACTTGGGAAGCCATATTGGCAATACCACCGATCTTTTAAATGCCATTAATGCACCCAATCCACTGGTTTTAGGAACGGAAACGTCTAGGACTATTGCCAAACCCCGTCAAGAAGCCACCCACACAAGGCTCAGCTGGGAACGTAAATCGCTTTCCCAAAAAGGAATTAACCTTCGAATCGGCTACCAACGCAACCAACGCAAAGAATTTGACCCTCACAGAAATTCCAAACTGGACTTCCCGCAGCTCAATATTTGGGTCCACAGCCTTCAGGCCTATTTGAATCAGCAAATTACCTTCAATTCCTGGGAAGCCCAGTGGGGATTGCAGCACGAATACCGCGACCAAGACTGGGGTGGATTTTACTTGGCGCCGACCTACCGCGGTAACGATGCCGCTGCTTTTTTTAACCTAAAAATACCCAGTAGTCGAAAAGAAATACGTCAAGACGCTACCCTGCGTTACGATTACATTTGGCGGACTACTACCCTAAAAAATAGGGCTTTGCAAGAGCAGTTCGGGGGTTTATCGGCGGCTTATTCCCTAATTGTGAACCACCGCAATCAAAAAAATGAACTTCATATTTCCTTGGGAAATCGCGCGCCCTCTGTAAACGAACGCTACAGCGCTGGGGTACACCACGGAAGCGCGAGCTACGAAGAAGGCAATCCACTTCTCCCGATGGAGCGAGGTTTGAAGTTCGATTGGGAGTATCAATACCGGGGTAAAAACCACTCTTGGCGCAATAATGTGTACGCCCTACACTCCGAGAACTATATCCATTTGAATCCCCAAGTCGCTCCCCTTCTCACCATTAGAGGCGCCTTTCCTCATTATATTTACGAGTCGTTACCCACCAGCATTGCGGGCGTTAATCTTATTTATATAGCGACTTACAATCGGGGGAATTTTGAAATTAGCGGCGATGCCATTTGGGGACGTATTTGGAACCCCGATCGATACCCTACGCAAATCCCGCCTCTAAGTTTAAGAGTGCAATGGCAGCACGAATGGCACAATTGGGTCTTAACCCTTAGGCAAACCGCCGTAGCCAGAACGGTGTTCTATACAACAGGAACCGATCTGATGACACCTCCCCCAGGGTATATGCTGAGCGACGCCTATTTGCAAAGTCCTGCCCTAATCAAATCATGGGATTTGAAGATTAAAATTGGCATTCAAAATATTTTCAATACCGTTTACCGAGATTATCTCGATAGGTTTCGATACTTCAGTCCACAAGCCGGTCGCAATTTCAGTATTCAAATAAGCACCAATTTACACCACCACCGCAACCACCAATCCCATTAAACCCTCATCACGAGCACCGAGTCCCTATAACCCTGCACAACAAACATTACAAACTATACACTACACACATTAAACATTAAACCTCAAACTCCAAACCTATAAACTAGACCAGCTGAAAAT
>JBIKIM010000076.1:0-5721 GCA_044361605.1 Bacteroidia bacterium
TACCAACAAAACAGCGAGTTTAAGTCCGGATGTTAATAATCCTGGGTATCGCGGAGTTAGTTTCGATGAATTGGTGGTTTGTTATACCGAACAAACCCGTTCGTTGGTAGAAGCCGGTGCGGACTTAATTTTGGCAGAAACGGTTTTCGATACGTTGAACTGCAAGGCGGCATTATTTGCCATTAATACATTAAAAGAAGAGGAAAATTGGGACATCCCGTTAATGGTGAGTGGTACCATTACGGATGCTTCGGGTCGCACGTTGAGCGGACAAACAACGGAGGCTTTTTATAACAGTATTTCGCACGGGGAATTGTTGAGTGTGGGTTTGAACTGCGCTTTAGGTGCGGATCAAATGCGTCAGTATGTCGAAGAATTGTCAAGAGTTTCAGAAGTTTATGTTAGCTGTTATCCGAATGCCGGGCTTCCTAATGAGTTTGGCGAGTACGACGATAGCCCCGAACAGATGTCTAAAGTAATTGCCGATTGGGCCCAAAATAAGTGGGTAAACATAGTAGGTGGTTGCTGTGGAACCACGCCGGAACACATTAAGTATATTGCCGAGGCGTGCAGTAAATGGGCGCCAAGACCCTTGCCTGTAAGGGCGTAAGTGTCATTTTAACACATTGAGAATGTATTTTTTTATTACAAAAAGGGTTATCTTTGCACTTTAATTCAATGGGAGATATTCAATTTGAAACAACCTCTGCAACACAGTTTGATTTGTTTGCAGGCCTTGAGTCTACCGATCATGAGCAAATCGTGTTTTGTCAAGACAATGCCACTGGTCTTAAGGCCATCATTGCCATTCACAATACGGTTCTAGGTCCTGGTTTAGGTGGAACGAGAATGTGGGTGTACCAACACGAAAAAGACGCCATCCGCGATGCCTTGCGTTTATCGCGCGGCATGACCTACAAAGCAGCAGTTGCTGGTTTGAATTTAGGAGGCGCCAAAGCCGTGATTATTGGGGACCCGAAAACACAAAAAAGCGAAGCTTTAATGCGTAAATTTGGTCGTTTCGTTGAAAATCTAAACGGAAAATACATAACCGCGGAAGATGTGGGTACTACCACACGCGATATGGAATACGTTCAGATGGAAACCGAACACGTTGTAGGTTTACCTGAAATCATGGGTGGTGGTGGCGATCCATCTCCCGTAACTGCTTATGGTACCTATATGGGTATTAAAGCATCAGCCCAAAAAGCTTACGGTAGCGACAGCCTTGCTGGTAAAAGCGCCGCTGTTATGGGTATTGGTAAAGTGGGTTGGCATTTGCTCGAACTACTGCACAAAGAAGGCGTGAAATTGTATATTTCAGACTTGAATGCCGATGTGTTGAAAAAGGCCGCTGCCGATTTTGGCGCTATCGCAGTTTCTTCTGAAGACATGATTTCTTTAGACGTTGATATTTTCGCACCTTGTGCCATGGGAGGTATTCTAAACGAAGACACCATCCCTAATTTGAAATGTCAAATCGTAGCCGGTGCTGCCAATAATCAGTTAGAAGACGAATTGGTGCACGGAGATTTACTCAAGAAAATGGGCATCGTTTATGCACCTGATTTTGTGATCAACTCTGGAGGTCTCATTAACGTATACAGTGAATACAATGGTTACGTGCGCGAAATCGCAATGAGCCAGACGGAAAAAATTTACGATACCATTCTAGATGTATATCAAATGGCGTCTAATTTGAACGTTAATAGCCAAATAGCCGCTATTAAACTCGCAGAAAAACGCATTAACGACATGCGTTTGGTTCGCAGTACCTATTAATAACTTATAATAGTAAAGAGTTTGCGAAAAGTCCCTTCATTGGGACTTTTCGCTTATTTTCGCCTTATGTTTACGCGCTTTTTCCATATATACAGAAACAGTAGTGCTGCTTTTATGGCCTTATTGTGGTTGCTGGTTTTATATGTAGCCGTATTTGTTACTGCAGAAGGTCCTGCAGGCGGACAAGATTCTTGGAATCATTATTTATTTGCACGGTGGTGTTACAAACATCCTTTGTTGATGCTCGACTTATGGGGAAAGCCCTTTTTTACCATTTTAGCGTCTCCGTTTGCTCAGTTTGGCATTCAGGCAGTATATGTGTTGAATATGGTGGCAACCCTTGCAACCGCATGGATTACGTATATGTGTGGCCGCAAATTGGGCATGCGAAATCCCTGGATGTTGGTATTGTTGTTCGGCTTGCAACCTGTGGTATTGGCCAATTTTCATTCAGCGTTAACAGAGCCCACTAACGCCTTGGTATTGGCTTATGTGATCTATTTACTCGTATCGTACCGCTATGCGGCGGCCTTAATTATTGCGTCGTTTTTGCCTGTAATTCGCACCGAAGGATTGGTATTAGTAGCCGCGATGTTGCCTTTTCTAATCATGAAACGGAAATGGAATTATTTACCGCTTTTGTTTTCGGGCACCTTGGTGTTTGCGATTTTAGCGGCAATAATTTCAGGCGAGTGGGACTATTTTATTTCACACAATCCGTATTTTAAATTTGAATCTGAAGGAAAATTTGATCCGGGTTCCGGCTCCTTTTGGCATTTTGCAGAAGCACAAAAATCGATTACGGGTTTTTGGGTTACGGTATTATTGGGCGCTTCGTTATTGTTTTTGGCCGATTATATTTCGTCGCGCTTAAAAAAGCGGACGCCTCACGAAATGAGTCAATTTGTACTATGGCTTTTCTGGCCCTTATTTGGGGGGTATTTTTTCGCACACAGTTTTATTTGGTATGCGGGCATGATGGGATCGCATGGATTGATCCGAGTATTTGCGGTGGCGGCCCCGGTAGCGGCATTGATCGCGCATTACTCGCTACACCGACTGATGGCTATGGACATTCGGATTCTCAATAGAGGTCTCAAAAGCATTACGGTGGGAGTGGCCTCATTAATTGCTATTTTCGGGGCGGGCATGCCCGTTCCTTTTTCGGGAAGTCCGAGCATTGTAGGTTCTGAGGGTCGACCTATTTGGTTTCAGGCATTAGATTCATTGCAGTCCATGGGGTATAGTAACTATGTATTGGTACACCAATTGCCCGAATTGAATGTGCATCTCGATTTAGATCCGTTTGAAGATCCGGCAAAAATCCAGGAAGGAAAAACACAGTATGTATGGAGTTTAGACACCCGCAAAGGATACGATTGGTTGCCCTCTAATACGGTTATTTTATGGGATAATTTCCACGCTCGGAGGGATGCTCCCATGCCGTTGGATACGCTACGCGCGCTTGGCACCTACGTGGAACGCCTGCACCTGAGTCACCCCACAGATACGATTTATGACGTACGGATGTTTGTTCATAGGGGTTTACGGGCAAAGTAGGTTGGTGAAAAGAGTTTGTAATTTTCCCTGAGGTTAGCGGGTGTAATCCAACCGACTATGTGGTAATTGCACCTTTGCAATTTGCATTTCTCGCAAACCGCAAACGTAATAAAATGAATCGTTTACAAGTGATTTGTAAAGCACAAGGGATTGATTTAGTTTCGTATATATATATTCAAGTTATTGCCAATAACAAGACTGTAAGTAATCCTAAAAATCTCACAATAATGAAATATACAATGAAAAACATCAATTTTTTTTTAATCGTGCTTGCCTTGACTACTTCGATCAACGCTTTTGGACAGACCAAAGTTGACAGCGAAGAGAAACCATATATCGAAGTGACAGGTTCGGCTGATCACGAAGTTATTCCTGATGAAATTTATATCAACATCATTATTCGTGAAAAATATGTAAATAAAGAAAAAGTGACAATTGAAAGTCAAGAAGAAAAACTAAAAACCTTTCTCAAAGTCATCGGTGTTGACATTAAAAATCTCTATCTCTCAGATGTAAATGCCGACTATGTGACGGTGAAGTGGCGCACTAAGGACGTTTTAACCAAGAAGGACTACACGTTGAAAGTTGCTACGGCAGCGACCGTTGGTCAGGTGTTTCAGCAACTCGACCAACTAGAAATTACAGACGCTTTTATTGCTAAAGTAAATCACTCGAAACTCGACAGTTTAAAAAAGGAAGTGAAAGTATTAGCAATCAAAGCAGCTAAAATCAAAGCGGACTATTTGTTGATGGCCATTGGGGAACAGGTAGGAAAGCCTTTGATTGTTCAAGAACGTGAAACAGAAATCACACCATTATCAGGCGTTAATATTGCAGGTGGACGTTCACAAGCGCTTTATTATAGCACACCAGTTGTCGAAAGGGACTACAAAGACAATGAAGAAGAATTACAGTTTACTAAAATAAAAATCGAATCCTTTATTTATGTGAAATTTGCAATTGAATAAGGGCGGACATAAAGTACATACGCACAACCGCCCCTACAAAAAAACGGTTCAGTGCTTAAATGAACATTGGTGCTTCCTATCAATTTCGGTGGTGGTAAACAATTTTCATTTCCGAAATCGCGAAATTCTTATAGCTGCAAAAGGTTAGCAACTATTAACACACCCAATCCATACCCAAGATAAATTTGCACTTGGTGCGTTATTGGTGTATATTCGCACCACGTTACAAGTTTTATGAAAAGACAAAGCATCACCTTTACTGAGCCAAATGATGAATGGCTAAAAAGTCAAATTGACAACAAAGAATATTCAAGTAAGAGTGAATTAGTTAATGATCTAATACGTCAGGCAAGAAGTCAACAAAAGCAAATTGACTTGATTCGATTAAAGTTAGATCGAGCTGAAGAGTCTGGTTTTACAACGGATTCAAAAGCTGAAATCCTTAAGCAATCTAAAAAGTTGCTGAATGGGTAGCTACATATTAAGCAATGTTGCCAAGGAAGATTTGATGAGAATCTATCAATATGGGGAAAAACAGTTTGGGACAAAACAAGCTGATATGTATTTTGAATCTTTCTTTTTGCACTTTGATCGTATTTCAGAGAATCCACTTTCATTTGAATCCGTTGATTTTATTAGGCCTGGATATAGGCGTTGTGTTTGTGGGGTGGATAGTATATTTTTCAAAATGAATGAAAATGTCGTTGAAATTATGACAATAATTGGCCGACAAGATCTCAGTCATTTGATTTAGTCAGTGGTATAACTCACATAGAAATCGTATCTCGACAAAAATCCACAGATGCAAAGAGGTATTTATGGATATTTAAATCAAGGTTTGGTTGCTTGACATTCAACAATCCATAGAGGAGGTAAAAAGTATTTTAGACAGAAATTGAGTTTAGCAGCCATACGATTTACGACGTAAGGGTATTTGTGCGTAGGGGTTTTACTCGTGAGTAGGGAGGTAAAGGGTCCTTGCAATTTTTCCTAAAGTTAGCGGGTGTAATCTAACCGACTATGTGGTAATTGCTACTATGCGATTTATATTTTTGCAAATCGCAAATGTAATAAATTGAATCGTTTACAAGTGATTTGTAAATCACAAGGGATTGATTTAGTTTCGTATATATTCAGGTTGAAGGCAAGCCCAGCGGGGGACTCAACGAACTGACAACCTAACAAAAATGTCAATACTTAAAGACAAAGAAGATTTAGTAAAAGCAATCATTGACAACTACAAAAAGTTGAAGACTGAACTTTTAAGTATTCCAACTGACCTGACAACGACCAAAGAACTTGAAGGACATTCAAAAAACACGTTAATGAGTATTGACAACCTTGTTGCTTACCTTGTTGGTTGGGGACAATTGGTTTTGAAGTGGAACGATAAAAAAGAGAAAGGACTTCA
>JBIKIM010000078.1:0-5684 GCA_044361605.1 Bacteroidia bacterium
GCCGTAGAACTTATCGACGGCCATATGAAACGAAGGATTATAGCCCCAGCTATTATTACCCTCAAACTCGCCAATCGGCATTAAACCGATGGCATTGATTCCCATAGATTTCAAGTAATGTAGAGAATCTTTCAGTGTGCGATAATCCTTGGCTGCAATAAAATCGCGTATGTGGAGTTCGTAAATGTTAAGTTCGGTGGGATTTGTTATTGTAAAATTGGAATTCTTCCATTGGTATTCAGATTTTCCTACGGTGAAAACAGAAACAATTCCGGTGGTTTTTCCATGTGGATACGCAGGTAATTGGGGGAAATTGGTTTTGTTAATCCATCCGTCGTTCCAAGGGTCTAAAACCAACTCAGCTAGGGGATCAGCTACTTTAATTGTTCCGTCAATATTGTAGATATAGGCGTAGGATTGGCCTTTTTTCAATCCGTTTATTTGAATCCACCAGCGGGTACCTTCGGGATTGCGATTTAGGAGATAGTCGTTCTGTAATTTCCATCCGTTAAAGTCTCCTTGAACGTAAATGAATTTCTTGTTGGGCGCATAAATACATAACAAAACGGAGGTATCGTTGATGTAATTGATGCCTTCTTCCATCCCGGAAGGCAAGGCGCTAATATTCGGACTATTGGGCCGCACCACAATATTGAGGGTATCGGAATTTTGTATGCCGCTGGCGATGGCTTTCGCCACAAATTGATAGTCGCCTGCTGCTAATTTCCCGATAGCATAATTCAGCTGGGTTCCGGTTGCATTTGAAAGCTTTACACCATTTTGGTAAAGGGCAATATCTGATTTTTGGGAAGCCAAAATAGCGATATTCAAACTGTCGTTAGACGTAAAAATGCCGGGATCCGCGCTAGGGGTTTGAATCTTAACTTGCAATCCCGATTGGGCCAAGTCTACGAAAATATCCTGTCCGTCGGTCGTTTTTCCTTCTTTGTTACCCGCGCGATTCCGGAATACAAAGGCCAAGCGTTTTACTGTATCGGTAGAGGTAAGTCCGTAAAAGGTATGTATGTGTATGCGTTTTTCGAAAATATTATTGCCTTTAGACGTCATTTTCCTAGGAGCATCGTCAGTGCCCCAAACGCCTTGAACGTTGCGCCAATCGGTAAGACTAGTGCTTTTATTGGTAATAACGCCCGTGTGCATGTACACTTCGGCTGGCGATACGTTGAGCAGGCCTTTGCCCCCTTTTGATGCATCAAAAACGATAGTAACCGAGTCAAATTGCGTGGCGAAAACGGGATCTAGGGTAACTTGGGCATATAAGGCGCTTGAAAGTAGGGCGATTAAGAATGTGAATAGGGATTTCATGTGCAGGATTGGGGATGTTTTAAGTATGGGGCTCGGCGTGGTATTGCCTTTATAACGTAAAGAAAACGACATTAGATTAAATCAAAACGGGTTAGTCTGTGAACAAATATATCAAAGAATAAGTGTAAAAATGACACTTTGATTTGTTTTTTCAGTCAATTACACAAAAATTGCACGGCCATGGGTTTTACAAGCAGATTTACAATAAGTATTTTAGGAATGTCACTTTTTTTAGTGTCAGGCGGCACATTCGCGCAAGGAATGGAACAAAAACCGAATGACCCTAAGACCCTTTGTTATCGGATTGATCCTCCCAATTGGTATAACAAAATGGGACGCGATACCTTACAATTGTTGTTTTACGGGAATAACTTGAAAAACGCCTCAGTTCGGGTTTGCACACCGGGGTTTGTTATAGGCAAAAACCGATCTGCTTCGAGTTCCTATTTATTGCAAGACTTGGTGTTGAATGATTCGTTCACAGGCACTGTTTTTTTGGAAATTTCCCAAGGAAGGAAAAAGCAACTGGTGAATTATGAAATATTACCCAAGCCCGATTTGAGTCCCGCCGATAAAAATGCCCGTTATACCCTTTCCCCGAGCGATGCGATGTATTTGATCATGCCCGATCGGTTTAAGAACGGTGATTACGGCAACGACGCGGTATCGGGGATGTTAGAAGCGCCCGATAAAATGGATCCGTTTGGCCGACATGGAGGCGATATCAAAGGCATTCGTGAAGGACTCTCTTACATTAAAGAAATGGGTTATACCGCCATTTGGTGCACCCCGCTTTGGGAAAACAACCAACCCAAACAAAGCTACCATGGGTATGCCTGTACCGATCATTACGGCATTGATCCGCGTTTTGGAAGTTTAGAAGAATACGTATCTATGAGCGAAGAAGCGCGTAAGAATGGTCTAAAAATGGTTGTTGATTTGGTGTACAACCATACCGGTCATAAACATCCGTTATACGAAAATCCGGTTGATACCAATTGGTTTCATCATTATACGGCCAAGTCTATCACGAATTATCGTTTGGCCACGATTCCAGATCCGTATGCATTGAGTGGCGATCGCAAGCGCATGGAGCAGGGTTGGTTTGTAAAAGAAATGCCCGATTTGAACCAATCGAATCCCGATGTAGCCCAATATTTGATTCAAAATACCTTGTGGTGGTTGGCCAAGGCCAAACTAGCTGGAATACGGGTCGATACGTATCCCTATTCAGAATTGGCCTTTCTATCGGAATTGAATGACCGTTTGAAGCGCGTGTTTCCTAGTGTTTTTCTTTTTGGGGAAACCTGGGAGGTAGGCGTTGCTACACAGGCGGTTTATGCTCCGAATATTTTCAGTCCCGATATTTTGGGGAAACCCCATAGCGTGACCGATTTTCAGGTATGTTTTGCGCTTCAGAAAGGCTTAAAAGAATCATGGAATTGGGATGGAGGATTGAGTCGATTGTATTACACGCTGGCGGCCGATTATTTGTATAAGAAGCCGGAATATTTAGTAACGTTTATTGATAATCACGATATAGATCGGATACACGGGCAGTATGGAAAGGAAATATGGAAGACGAAGATGTCGTTGGGATTGCTCAGCATGACGCGGGGCATTCCGTGTGTGTTTTACGGAACGGAAGCGTTGATGGCAAAAACAGGGTCGCATGGCGATATTCGAGAAGACATGCCGGATTTTAATGGGGAATATGTGCACGATATTTTTGATAGTTCCACGCGTTTGGCACATGAAAAAGAGATGATTTCCTGGATTTCTTCCTTGAATACCTTGCGCACCCAGAGTCACTCGGCCTTTTTTACGGGTGGAAAGCGGTTCCAAATGGTGCCTACCGAGGGTATTTATGCGGCCGGCATAAAGGGAAACACATCGGTTTTGTTATATGCTGCGAATCAATCCGATACCTTACAGGAATTGGATATGTCCACATTGGCGGAACTGAATTTAGACCTTTCAAAAGCCCAGCTCTTAGTGCAAAGCGGCAATGGGAATGCCAGAGACATTGAACGGATAGGAAATTATTGGAAGTTGGGAGCGAGGGACTTTTATGTATGGGAAATCCCAGTCATGGAAGTGCTTTTGAAGGAAATTTCCCCCAAATAAAAAACTATTGGGGTACTGGCACGGCAGTTTCTTTGTCTGTTACCCACAGCATACTTACCGCTGCCAATAACATCATGATTCCAGCAAGTACAAGGGCTTGAATGGCTTGATTGTTAAAAAGACCGGCTACGATAGGACCGAGAATTAGGGCGCTTATAATTTGCGGGATGGTAATAAAGAAGTTGAATATACCCATATAAATACCCATTTTTCCATCGGGAATGCTGCCAGCCAGGATGGCATAAGGCATGGCTAAAATACTGGCCCAGGCCATACCAATACCAATCATGCTGATCATGAGCGTTTGGGGATCGGTAATGAAGAACATAGAAAGTAGGCCTATTCCGCCGGCCACTAAAGAGAAGGCATGGGTTTGTTTACGGCCTATTTTCCGCACGATACGGGGCAATAAAAGGGCATAAAGGGCACTTACACCATTGTACACGCCAAAAAGTATGCCTACCCAATCTCCAGCGGTGTCAAAAATTAGTTTATCGGATCCAGCATAACCGGCTCCAATAGCGGGAAGTCCGTAGGCATTTTGGGCAACGGCTTTGGTGGTGTAAACCCACATGCAAAAGAGACCAAACCAACTAAAAAATTGCACCAATCCCAATTGCATCATGGTTTTGGGAATGCGTTTAAAGTCACGGAATATTTCCATGATACCCGCTTGATCCTGATTTTTAGCGGCGCCGCTGTGGTATTTGGCATACTCTTCGGGATTGTATTCTCGGGCGAATAATACGGTTACCATAATACAGGCGAAGAAGAAAACCGCTCCGAAGTAAAAGGAATAAACCACGTTATCGGGTACAAATCCGTGGGGCGCTTGGTTGCTTACGTGAAAAATATGCGTCATAATCCAAGGCAGCCAACTGCCCAAAACCGCGCCAATTCCTATTAAGAAGGTTTGAATAGAAAATCCCAATGTCCGCTGGTCTTCGCCGAGATTGTCAGCTACCAACGCGCGAAACGGTTCCATGGCCACGTTGATGGAGGCATCCATTAAAGCCAAAAATATAGCCCCAAACAAAAGGGCAGATTTGCCGGCAAACCAAGCACCGCTATTGGGTAGAGCCACTATGGCTAAGCAACAAATAATGGTTCCAGCTAGGAAAAACGGTTTTCTGCGTCCTAAACGCGTCCATGTTTTGTCGCTAAAATACCCCGTAAGGGGTTGTACAATCATACCGGTAAGGGGCGCTACCAACCAAAACCAACTCAGTTGGTGGATGTGGGCACCAAAATCTTCTAAAATGCGGCTTGCATTGCCGTTTTGTAGTCCAAATCCGGCTTGAATTCCCATGAAGCCGAAGCTCATCCAAACGATTTCAGATATTCGTAATTGTGGTTTTTTAATAGCCATTCTGCACCTATTGAATCCGCAAACTAAGGTTTTTATTTGTAAGTGTCAATAAAACACTTATTGTCTGCGCTTAAATTTGGTGAAATTGACTTTTATCGAATCGATAGAGCCGCGCGGGCTTGTGTGCAACCCCTTGTTGTTTTTCATCGAGGGGTATGATGAAAGAGGTACGTAAAATTTTGCGGCGGAAATTGCGTTTGTCGAAGCTATCGTCGAGAATGGCTTCGTATAACTTTTGAAGCTGTGCCAAGGTGAAACGTTCTGGTAAAAGTTCGTATCCTAGGGGCTGTAAGTAAATTTTTTGTTTGAGAAAATCCAAGGCTTTGGTAAATATCTCGTTATGGTCGAAGGCCAATTGTGGCACCTCTTTCACTTTTACCCAAAGTGCTTTTCGTGCAAACGAACTTGGTGAAACCTTTAAGTTAGATTTTTTAACGAGCGAGGTATACGCTACCGTAATAACGCGCGCTTCGGGGTGTGCCCGAATTTTTTTAAGCCAATCTTGATCCTTTTGCTTGGTAATGCGTGCGGGATCGCCGAAGGTATACACCTGTTCCAAAAATATATTCTCGAGTCCCGTTAATTCAAAAAGTACCCGGTTAGCGGCCTGGTTCAAATTTTCATTTTGATAAATGAGGTTACCCGGCAGAGCCAAAAGATCGTCTTCTAAGGTGGTTTCTCCGGCCATCCGCTCAATAAGCAAGACTTCTAGCTCACTGCCGTCGAAACTAAATAAGGCACAATCGACCGAAACATTGGGGTTAATTTGGGATTGAATCATGGGGTTTTGACACCTCAAAGATAATTCGCATCTTTGAATGTACCATAGTAAGCGCGTTGTGAACTATTTTGGTCAGTTCTG
>JBIKIM010000079.1:0-5670 GCA_044361605.1 Bacteroidia bacterium
GATGGGAATCGTAACGGCCGCCCGTGAAATCATGGGTCAATCGGGTGTTCCCTATGGACGTTTAACTATTATGGATTATTCAGGATCAACCGAGCTTTCCTTGTACAAAGATGCCTATATGCAGTACAAATCCTTTTTAAGTAAAGATTATGTGTTACTTATTAGTGGAACCTTGGAACCAGCTAGGGAAGGAAATCGAACGATTGTGACCTACCGGTCCATTCGCTTGGCTTCTGATCTGAATCCCGCCAATTTAGTTCGTTCTATCAAAGTGTTTATGCGGCCTTCCGATTTATTCGACGGTAAGCACCAAACCCTAAACGATGTCATGGAACAATTTCCTGGCAATACCACAGTTTGGTTTAGTTTCAGCGATCCAGAAGAGGAATTAGGTCTTACCTTAGTATCCAACAACCGAATTGCCTACAGTCCTGAAGTACGCGAACTGTTTAACGAAATGAGCGTTAGCCACGAACCTGAAATTGCCATGCGCTCATGAGGGTTTCAGGTTTTGCCATTGCACGTAACGTTATAAAAGCCGATTATCCAATAGGAGAATCGCTTCGATCTATAGCGCCTTTATGCGATGAAATTATAGTGGCCGTAGGAAAAAGCGACGATAATACCCGCGAATACATCGCAGCCTTGGGCATTCCTCAACTTAAAATTATTGATACCGTATGGGATGATAATTTGCGTGTTGGCGGTCATGTATTAGCCGATGAAACCAACAAGGCACTTGCGGCAACAGATCCGAATAGCGATTGGTGCTTTTATATTCAAGCCGATGAATGTATTCACGAACAAGATATAGCCCGCATTAAACACCACATGGAGCTGCACCAACACGATTCACAAGTGCAAGCCCTTTTATTCAATTACCTGCATTTTTATGGTACGTACGATTACGTGGGTGATTCCAGGCGTTGGTATCAAAACGAAATTAGAATCATTCGACAAGGACTATCTATAAAGTCATGGAAAGATGCACAGGGTTTTCGAACTCAAAACGATCAAAAATTGCGTGTGAAACATACCGGGGCTACCGTATATCATTACGGTTGGGTAAAGCACCCAGAAAAGCAACAAGTTAAACAGCAACAATTTCACCGTCTATGGCATTCTGATGATCAACTTAAAACACGGGTATCCGATACTGCCGAATTTGATTATGGTCCTATTGACAGCCTAAAACTATTTACAGGTACACATCCGGATATAATGAAATCAAGAATTAAGGCCATCAATTGGAATATTAATATAAACCCACACCGCAAAAAGTTTACGCCAAAAACATGGTTTTTGTATTGGTTTGAAATGGTAACGGGTATCCGAATAGGGGCCTATAAGAACTACCGTATTATCCGATGAATACCGTCGATGTTGTAATCATTGGAGGGGGAGCTTCCGGTTACTTTTGTGCCTGCGAGTTGTTATTGAACAATCCAAATATGAAAGTAGAGATTTGGGAGAAAAGCAATAAAACATTAGGCAAAGTGCGTGTGAGTGGTGGTGGTAGATGTAACGTAACGCACGATATTAGAGAATCTAGAACCCTGCTTAAAAAATACCCAAGGGGGGGCAAATACCTCAAAGAAAAACTAAATCAATTTGGGGTCGATGATACCGAAAAGTGGTTCTTAGCGCAAGGAATTCCATTAAAAACAGAGGGCGATAATCGCATGTTTCCTATTACAAACAGCTCGGAAACAATTGCAGCCTGTTTTGAAAATACCTTCAAAAAACACGGTGGCATTTTAAGAATTAAAACCAGTATCGAATCGGCTGAATTTGACCAAAATCATTGGAAATTACAGACGACCGATCAAGAGTGGGTGCATGCCCGATTCCTCGTAATGGCCATTGGAGGATTGAATGAAAATAAATCCCAATGGTTGCAAAAAATAAAACCAACAGCAATAACCCCACTAGTGCCTTCGATATTTACCTTGAATATTGATGACCCTGTATTGCATAGTTTGGCGGGAGTGGCTGTGGCCAAAGGGAGAATTAAATACGAAGGCATAAAATCGGATTATGAAGGACCTGTTTTGATTACCCATTGGGGACTTAGCGGACCTGCCGTATTGACATCGAGTGCTTGGCATGCGGTCGATTTATTCGAACGCAATTACGAAATCAATGTTCAGGTAGGATGGATAGTCGATAAAAACGAAGACGCGGTAAGGGCGCAACTTCAGGACCATTTAGAATTGCATAAACATAAAAACGTCCGAAATGCGGTGGCATTCGGTCTTCCTAAGCGTTTGTGGGATTGGATTTTGGATCGTTCGGAGATTTCCCCAGAAAAGGAATGCATTGCCTTACGTAAAGAAGAACGAAATCGATTGATTGAGAATCTCATGCGCAGTAAGTTTGAAGTAAGCGGTCGAACTACCTACAAAGAAGAATTTGTAACTGCAGGAGGCGTCAAGTTAGACGAATTGGATTCTGACGGCGCTTTTAAGGGCAATCCACAATTGTTCGCGATCGGGGAAATGCTCGATTTAGATGGCGTAACCGGCGGATTCAACTTTCAAGCCGCTTGGAGCACCGCCTTTGTGTGCGCCAAGAAAATCACATCGATGGGTTAAGGTTATTCGCCGTTTTCTGAATATTTATATCCGACGCCCCGCATACTTAAAAAGTATCTTGGGTTTTTGGCATCGTCTTCGAAATATTTACGAAACGCTAGAATAAAATTATCGATGGTTCGGGTACTTGGGAAAACGGTATATCCCCAAACAGTTTTCAATATTTCTTCCCTCGTAACCACTTGGTTTTTCTTTTCAATCAGTAACTTAAGGAGCTGGGCTTCTTTTTTGGTGAGTTTGAAATCCCCATTTTTACTGCTCGCCTTGTAGGAATTAAAGTCGATATAATTGGTCCCGAAAGTAAATTCTTGTAAGGTCAACCTTGGTAAATGCTGTTGCGTTCTGCGGATTAATTTCTGAACCCGTAACATCATTTCCTCTAATTCAAAAGGCTTACTCATATAATCGTCGGCACCGGCTTTCAGACCACTAATGCGGTCTTTGGAGCTATTACTTGCCGATAAAATCATAATTGGAATGTCGTTATTGGTGAGTCGAATATGCTGGGTAGCGGTGATTCCATCCATACTGGGCATCATAATATCCATGATGACTAAATCGAAACTTTCCGATTTTAACCTTTGTATAGCAATAGCCCCATGTCCGGCTATCGATACTTTGTACCCTTCAATTTCAAGATTTATACGAATCAACTCCGCTAAATCAGATTCGTCTTCTACCAATAAGATTCTGTAAACTTTTGTCATGCTAAAGGTTGGCTTTGGTTAAATATTAAAGTAAACTTGGTTCCATTTGGCGTGTTATCGGTAACGGTAACTTTTCCAGAGTGAATCTCCGTAATGTTCTTTACCAAATACAAGCCCAATCCACTGCCGGGTTGGGTTCGGGTTTTTTCTTCCCCAACTCGATAAAACTTTTCAAAAATGCGTTTTTTATCGGAATCACTGATACCGATTCCGCAATCACTTACTTCTATTTTAAATCCGAGTTTGATTTTTTCGGTTTTGATTTCTACAGGTTGATCCAAACCGTATTTTAAGGCATTGGTAATCAAGTTGCGAATCACAATGACCATCATGTTTTCATCGGCTTCGAATTCAATTTCTTCCTCATGAATAAGGGTAATTAAAGCTCTTTTTTCGGAGGGAAGCTCTAATCCTTTGATCGCATGTTCGAATAAAACGGACAGTAAAACCGGAGCATAAACGGGATCGGTAAACTTACTTTCGAATTTGGTAGCCAATAAAATCTGATCTACCATCCGAGACAAACGTAAAATATTAGAATTGGCCATATCCATCAACTTGGGGACCAAAGCAGGCGTGTCGTTTCGTTGTAAGGTTTGGATGGCAAGTTTAGTGGCTGAAATGGGCGTTTTAAGTTCATGCGTAACCGCCAACAAGAAATTATTCTGCTGTGCGTTTAATCGTATTATCTTGTCCACGTAAAAAAACATTGCCGCTGCGATTAATAAGGTGATCAATCCTAAGGTAAGACCCTCTAAAATCCAAGCTCGTTTTTTTGAATTTCGAGTTTGCTCGAGGCTCTTTTTTAGGTTCGTATCTGTAATAAGACACAATTCCAAGGGGTAATGTTGCCTTAATGTCATCAAATAAACATGAATTTCAGGAAATTTCTCACGAACCGCACGTTTTAGCTCGGAAGTGTCGACATAAATTTGTTCCGCTCCAAATGAGATTAACGCCTTATTTAGACTTGTTTTCGAGGCTTCAGATCGACTAAAATGATAGGCAAAATCTAGAGCCCAATCTCTTTTCACTTCAAGTAAAGACAACTCCTTTTGATAAATAATTTCCTGATTACGCGTCAATGCAAACGCCCACCATAACAATGCACTGAGCATATATAGGGTTATGAAAAGAATGGCTGTAATAAGTCGCAAACGATTTTTTCGCATCTTGCCGATAAGTGCGCTAAAATACGTTAATAATTTTGTAATAATAGGAATGTTTCGGCAAGAGGTTTCGAGGTATTTATCAATATATTTGTTGAAATGATGGTAAAGGAAGCGAAAGAACGCCTGATTTCAATAGTGGGAATCGATAATTATGCAGCAGATACAGCCTCCCTCAAGGAAGCGGGTTCCGACTATACGGAGGACTTAAATTTCCCTCCCGAACTTGTTCTTTTCCCTGAAACACCCCAGCAGATTTCCCAAATATTAAAAACGTGTTCCGAATATCGGATTCCGGTGTACACACGTGGGGCGGGAACGGGTCTTTCTGGGGCGTGTTTGCCCGTAAAAGGGGGCGTTGCCTTATCGACTAAAAAATTCAATCGCATTTTAAATATTGATACGGATAATTTTCAAGTTACCGTTGAGCCTGGGGTAATAAATCAAGAACTAAAGAAAGCCCTTGAACCACACGGTTTTACCTATCCGCCCGATCCTGCGAGTATGGGTTCTTCCACTATTGGGGGAAATATTGCTCACGGCGCCGGCGGACCGAAAGCCGTTAAATACGGTACAACCCGCGATTATGTACTCAATTTAGAAGTAGTGCTTCCCAATGGAGAAATCATTTGGACCGGTTCAAATACCCTAAAAAATGCAACTGGGTTTTCATTGACCCACCTAATGATAGGGAGTGAAGGCCTTTTGGCCGTTATCACCAAAGCGGTATTGAAAATAGTGCCCCGAGTGTCGGAAGAATTACTCATGTTGGTGAGTTTCGACAATGCAGAGATAGCCGCCAAAACAGTAAGTGAAATTTTAAAAAATGGATTCAAACCCTCCGGTATTGAATTAATGGAGCGCAGCGGTATTGATATTGTATTGGCCCATAAATCCTTGCAATTTCCGCAAACCCCTGAAGACGCCTTTTATTTACTCGTTGTTTTGGAAGGCGATACCCATGAATCCTTGATGGATCAAGCAGAATCTATTTATCCGTTCTTCGAGGCACAAGGGGCTTTGAATGTGTATATACCCAATAATGCCGATATGGCTAACGATTGGTGGAGCGCTCGCCGATCAATTGGCGAATTGGTGAAACAAACCTCTATATATAAGGAAGAGGATACCGTTGTACCCCGAACTAAACTTCCAGAATTATTAAAAGTCGTTAAGCAAATTGGAAAAGAATATGGATTT
>JBIKIM010000080.1:0-5669 GCA_044361605.1 Bacteroidia bacterium
CGCTATCAAAAAAATCAAAACGACCGGCATTGATCTGGTCGTCGATTTGATTTTTAAACGGACTCAACCTATCCATATCGGCTTGGGTGAAAAACTGTTTCCCACCGTCTAAGTTTTCTAAGGTATTGGCAAATGCCAATAACGAAAAATCATCGTTTATAACCTTCGGCGTATAATGCTGCCCGTTTAGGGTAATCATTAGGCGCTTTAATAGTGGCTCGTCGCCCGAAAAAGGTTTATTACTGCAAAAAACCAAAGCCAAAATGGCCAAACTCAGTCCTGTAAGCGAAATCCATCTTTTCATCATGTAGGTTCCAGTAATTCTTTTATATATTAATTAGGTCTGCTGCGAAGGTGTGTTTACTTCGGTTCAAATCGTTCCAATCCCAATACCTTGATCCCTTGTTCAAAAACGATATCAACGGGTATTTTCTTTTTCTGAATTCCCTTTAATTCTAATTCCAAAGAAGCATCGATGCTACCGCGTTCGGTTAACATTTTGGTTACCGCAGCCCTATCGCCATCACCCTGAAGGTGTAACAATTCAGTGGCTAATTCACGGATGGCATTTTTCATTAATCCTACATTCACCTTCAAACCTTTGCTGCTGCGCTCCAAGCATCCTTTTTGCATAAGCGTGTTGAATATTATCATATTGGCACGGCCGTGTGCGCTAGAAGCTCCAAAACGCACAGAACGGTATACAGAGGCTACAAATGTTATATAAAAGTCGTCTAAATTTCCTTTCAAAACACCTGCTTCGTTCAATGAGGTTACCATATACAATCCCAATACATCCGCTTTGCACTCCTCAATAGCCGAATAATCGGCTCCCAATGCCTCGCGTACTGTTTTTGTAGGATCGCTTACGAGATTCTTAACGCCCAAACCATGGGCCACCTCATGAAACATGACATTATTGAAAAATGCATCAAAATTGATGTTTTTTTGCTGTGATTTGTGAATCATTTCTTTCGAAATCGGCATCACAATAGCATCGAATTTCGCTTTCATGGTATTTTTCAATTGGGAACGTCGGGTACCCCAATACTGTTGAATGATTTCATCGTTCGGTAAGTTAACCGCAATGGTTTTACTTCCCGCATTGCAATCGCCACCGTAATAAACCGCATCAAAAACGGCCAACTGACTCTGGGGTTCTCTAGGCGGAATCATGGGAGGAAAACCCTGAATGTTTAAGGGCATTGGCATATAGTCCTCTATGGGATTTCCATTTTCATCTTTTTCAGCAGCCGCTGGACCTAAATCGGGTTTGTACGCCTTCTCTACAGGCAGCTCATTTTGGAGCTTTGGCAACCACACTAAATATTGTTTCAGTTTTTCACCCCAAGACCGATCCCGCACCAAAACATAAGCCTCATAAGATGTTTTGCGTCCGGTAAGCTTGTCTTCATAATTCTCAATGGGTCCGACAATAATGTCTAAATGCGCATCTAATTGCAACCATTTCACATCGCTGTCGATGTATTGGTCGCTTAATAGAGCCAAGCCGCGCATGCGCAAGTATTCTGCCAATGGCGCATCTTCCTTTTCGATGGCTTCGGCTGCTTTGTTTAATTGTTCGTATAATCGGATTAAATTTTCTTGATACCGCTGCCCGTAATTTTCTAATTCGGCAAATTGATTCAATCCGTTGGACGGATTCATCGGGAACAACTCTACCATTTTAGGCATCTGACCCATAGTTGGATTGGGGGGCATTGGCGGCGGACTTGACGCCGATATTTCAATGACTTTATTGATTACCGTGTAGGGATTCAATACACGCACCGCTTCGTTTTCACCAACTGCCTTTGGATCAAAATCGGCGGGATAAAAATTTACGCCTTGGGGCTTTTCTCCAACTCCTTCTACAAAGGGTGCATTATTATTTAGGCGATCCCATGGACCGTAATTAATTTCTATAAATTGTTTTAGAACAGAGTCTTTGACTTTTTTCAAAGCCGCGTCTTTATCCATATAGGTCTGCTGCCAAAAAATCAAATCCGCTTGTTCGGCTGCTTTTATTAAATGAAAAAGACAACGCTTTTCTGCTTCCGTTAATTGATTGGTATCGGTTGTTAATCGCACCGTTTTATAACTATTCACCCGCTCTTGAATCGGATATCCTTTCAAGGGTTTCACTTTCTGAGCGCTTATCGGCAACGACAAAGCCATTAGGGAAAGTCCGAGAAGACATATACGTAGGTTAAATTTAGGCATTTTACAAAAATAACGGCTTCTGTCCTTAATAAAAAGGTATTGCACCAAATACCCAAAATAAACGATGAATAGCCCCTGTATAACGAAACATCTTAAAGACTGCGACAAATTATTACTAGATTTATTACACCTTTGCCCCGTGGAATTAAGCCAAGAAACAAACACATTGTTACGCCAAAATTTAACATGTGGTTTGTCTGAAATTTTGCTCGATGGATTGCCTAACAAATCCAACGCCATTCAAATTGGCGACCGTTTTTACCCCAGTAGTGTATTAGAGTTACACCGACCCACCGGCAAATATATCAGCCGTTTGTTGGTGAAGCTCTTTAACGCTTTTAGCCGCAAAGGCATAATCCGTTACGTCGGCAATGCCTGTGCACCCGGGCTTTTCTTTCCAGAGTTAGAGACGAATCAAGGCATCGAACAATTTAGAAACCTCCAAAAATCGTGTCCCATAATTACGGTAAACACCCTCGGACATCAAACCTTCCCCGATTCCGTAACCGTAAAAGCGGAACCTTACATGGTGATCGATTTGCCAAAACATTGGGAAAAATTTGAAGATTATTTGAACGCGTTTTCTTCAAAATACCGTGTGCGAACCAAAAAAGTTTACGAAGAAACCAAGCACCTCCAAATTCAATACCTTAACCGAGAGCCACCCAATACTTGGGCTGCACAATGTGGGTCTTTGTTAGCCGAATCTCTGCAAGACAAAACCATTGCTATTGGTAAAAACTTACCCGCATTATTACGCTGTTACCAACAAGCACTTGGGGCTAATTTTCACATTGTAGGTTTTATAGATCAGGGGGAAATTATTGGTTTTGTTTCGTATATCATTGATCAAAATCGAATGTTTGCGATGCATTTAGGCATCAACCGCCGGGCAGATGTTCAGGGCAAGCTTTACCAAAGAATGCTGTACACCCTTGTCGAAGAAGCCTTTAAAAACGGAGCCAATCACTTAAATCTTGGACGCACAGGCGCTGAAATCAAAAGCACCTTGGGTGCTACCCCCGTGGAAAATTCGTTTGTAGTCTTTACCAAATCAAAAGCATTGTTAGTCTTGTTCCGTTTGTACGTGAAGTTCGTGCAGAAAAAATTTATTTATACCTACCGAAGTCCCTTTAAATCAAGTGCCCTGCAGCCCGCAGATGCCATTTCTTGATCCGTAAAAGATCCGTTTTTTTTCAAAATCCCTATATTTGATTCGTGAATAAATTAATCGCGCTCTTCGCTATTGGCCTTTGGGGATATCCCCTATCGGCACAAATCACCAACAAACCCGATAGCGAATACCGCTTCGAATTGGTTCATAATACCGATAAAACGGCCGTTCGCGACCAATGCCGAACTGCCACCTGCTGGAGCTTTAGCACCTTGTCGTTTTTTGAATCGGAACTTTTACGCATGGGAAAAGGGACCCACGATTTGAGCGAAATGTTTGTAGCTCGACATGCCTATGTAGAGAAAGCCAAAACCTTTATCAGAATGGGCGGTAAACACCAGTTCGAAGAAGGCGGTGAAGGACACGACATCCCTTTTATAATAGAAAAATATGGCATCGTGCCTGAATCCGTTTTTTCCGGTTTAATCAACGGAAAAACGCGTCACGATCACAGCCAATTGTTAGCGGTTCTAAAATCCATTGTAGAGGCCATGTCCAAAGAAAAACCAGGAAGTTTAGGTCCCGAATGGATCCAAGCCATTGAAGGCATACTTGACGCTTACCTCGGTAAAATCCCTGAAACATTCGAATACAAGGGCAAATCCTACACCCCTAAGAGTTTCGCGGCATCACTAGGCCTAAATATGAATGATTACGTGATGATTACCTCCTTCACCCATCACCCGTTTTACCAAGCATTTGCCATTGAAGTTCCCGATAATTGGGCCATGCGTACGGCCTGGAATTTACCACTCGACGATATGATCAACGTGATCAATACCTCACTTGAAAAGGGTCATTCAATCGCATGGGCTACCGACGTTAGCGAAAAAGGGTTCTCCTTCAGAGATGCCTTGGCTATTGTGCCAACCCACGATTCGTTGATTCAAAAAATAGGTACCGACGATCCTCGTTACAACAGCGCCGGTGCCGAAAAAAAGGGACTCGCGTTTATGAAGCCTTCCCCAGAAAAAAAGATTGGAGAAATTGAACGTCAGGCCGCCTTCGACAATCAGTTAACTACCGACGACCACGGCATGCATATTGTGGCTAAATATCAAGAAAGCAAAACCAAAACCCCATATTATTTTGTCAAAAATTCATGGGGAACCGAAAATCCAGCCAACGGATATTTATATGCCAGCGAAACCTATGTACGTTACAAAACCATCTCCATTTTGGTCCATAAAAATGGAATTCCCTCGTCCATCTCAAAAAAATTGAAGGGACTATAAATCCATTGCACCATAAAATTAGTGTGATTAAAAAATTACCGCATAATACTGCGGTAATTTTTTGGTATTACAAGATTCATCTGCAAGAAATCTGTGGTTCTTATTCCGATTGCATTTTTGTTACTGTATGCAAGCAACGGAAAAACGCCACATGGAAGTCTGTGTAATTAGTGACTTACACCTCGGAACATTTGGCTGTCATGCCCTTGAAATCGTACAATATTTAAAGAGTATTCAACCGCGTATTTTAGTTCTTAACGGCGACATCATTGATATTTGGCAGTTTCGTAAAAATTACTTTCCACCCGCTCATATTCAAGTAATTCGGGAAGTTTTTAAACTCATGGAACAAGGCACCATGGTGTATTACATCACTGGTAATCACGACGAAGCCATGCGCAAATACTCTGGTACGCGTATGGGCAACTTGGTACTCGATGATAAGCTCGTATTAGAACTGGATGGCAAAAAAACATGGATTTTCCATGGCGACGTATTCGATGCTACCACCAAAGGGAGCGCTAAGGTCATCGCCAAACTGGGCGGTCATGGGTATGATTTACTAATCTGGTTGAATCATTGGACCAATAAAGTGCTCACCTTCTTCGGGAAAGAAAAACGAAGTTTCTCCAAAAAAGTGAAAAATAGCGTCAAAAAAGCCGTGTCTTGGATTAGCGATTTTGAAAACACCGCTGGCGAATTGGCCATTGAACAGGGCTTCGATTATGTAATTTGTGGACACATTCATCAGCCACAAAAACGTATTTTCCAAAAAGACGGCAAACAAACGACATACCTGAATAGCGGCGATTGGATTGAAAATCTCACCAGTTTGGAATACCGCAAGGGCGAGTGGGATATCTATTATTTTGAACAACAGAAAAAAGGAACCATTAGCCCCGTACTTGAACCTTTTACCACGCCTAAAATACCCGATGTGCTCACCGAAAAAGTGGCATTTTGGATTCAAAGCGCCTTATAATCTCTTCCCATGCGCATATTATATGCCGTTCAAGCCACTGGTAACGGACACATCG
>JBIKIM010000081.1:0-5647 GCA_044361605.1 Bacteroidia bacterium
GCGGATACTTTTGCGATGGTTAGCGGACCTTTTCCAATGTTTTTAAATCTGAACGTATGTTGTACTACGTCCCCATCGGTAATATTGCCAAATTCAAAGACACTGTCAATAAATTGGGCCGTTCCTTTGGGCTGTTTAGATTCCGAAGATTCGGGATTAAACTTTTCAATATCGCTAGGCGCTATTTCTTTATTGCTAGGGGTACATGCTACCCATAAAACACAGCAACTTAGGTACAAGAATGATCGATTACGCATGATACAAAAATATTGTATTTACTTCAAACCCCTGCCGGTTTTTCGGATTTCGCCTCGACTTTCTAACTCTATTCGCAGTTTATCCATGATGCCATTGACAAACTTAGAGCTATTGGGCGTACTGTAATTTTTCGTTATTTCTAAATATTCATTAATGGTAACACGAACAGGGATTTCTGGACAGTGCAAAAATTCAGTAAGCGTCATTTTAAGAATCAACAAATCCATAACAGCAATACGTGAAGGGTCCCAGTTTTGAGTAACCTCTGCAATCAAAGACTCAAACTTTTCGCTGTTTTCAATGGTGTCTTTGAGCATTTGCGCCGCCCAAACCGCTTCTTCATCAAAGGATTTAACGCCCGGCTTAATATTCAAGTTTTCGATACTTTTTGAAAGTTCCAGTGTTTTTAAAATATCACGCACCGTGTAAGGCGCGTCATCAAACCAAACTGGATAAATTTCTTCAATTACATTATTGAAGCCTTCATGCGTTTCCAAAAAGGCGTAGTACGTATTCTCTAGGAATTCTTTTTGCTGATCTGCATTTGGGGTGAAAAAGATGTTGTAATCCTTAGCAAAATCGTATTCTTTTAAGTCTGTAAACCAACCCTCAAAATGGTTCTTTATGTCTTCCCAATTAAAACCATAATATCCAGCGTGTAGGACTTGATTATGCACTTGATCGAGAAGATTGGTGCCGTTGAGTAAGGATAAATGATCTATTTTTTCTTGACTTGGATAGTATTTGCCTTTTTCGAAGCTTTGCTTAGCAATGGCATAGTCTCTCAGTTGGTAGGGAAAATCCAACAGAAATAGATAACATTCATGAACAAGGGTCAATCGTTCGAAAAGCTCTTTAGAAAATTGAGCTGGGGGTACCTCTTGACTCTGCTTCCAAGAATAGAGGGTTTGAAGGGTTTTTATGCGTACGAGTCGGCGTGAAATCATCAGAACGTTGTAGCCGCAAAGATAGGCATTTTCAGCACGCCTAAAAACAGAACTGTGTTATCCGTTTATATACGGATAAAGTACGATTAGAAGGATTTGATACTGAGATATTTGAAGCATGAAAATGGACATAAACATTCACCAGAACATTCAATTATTCGCTCAAGAATTAGGTTTATCTGCAAGTCAAGACGCCCTTTCGGAACGTGTTAGAAGCGAAATAATTGCCGCGGCCATTGCCATTGCACGCAGCAAAGAACCCGAAATGAACAAACGCTTAAACACCATTTACGACATTGAAAGAACGTTTATCCGATGTTCGAAACTGCTCTCCTCTTTATGGTCGGCTCGCAAACAAGGTGAAATTACAGAAACCGTATTTTTAAACCTCGAGATACAAATTAACGACCAACTAAAGCGCCTGCTTCATGCGAGTCAACAACTGAAAATAGTGAACTAGTCGAGAATAAAGCGAACCCCGGTTTTAACTTCACCGCGATCGTTTTTAATCACACCCAAGTAATAACCCTTAGCCAAACCGCGCACATCAAAAAGTGTTTCATTAGAAAGGAGTTCTTGGTTTTGGATTACTTGCTGACCAATGCTATTATAAAGGGAAAAGGACACTTTGTTTTCAAGTACCTCATTGGGTATTTCAACGACTACCTTTGACTCTGCCGCACGCGGAAAAATCAAAACGCGATCATACACGACCGTGTCGAAAATCCGCAAGTTTGTCTCAACTTCAGTTGTGCTTATAATGGACTTACGATACGTTTTTAACGCATTGTTCATCACAGCAGACTGGCCATTGGTGAACATTGTTTGACACTCGTGGGTAGAATAATCCATATAATTCTCGACCATATCGGGCAGGTCGTTTTTTTCCATACAGGTATTCCTCTTTTTATCGCAGGTAAAACTAGAACCCGTTCCTTGCAAGGGGGTGTCATCAATATAATCATCGAGTAAGCACCGATTGGCCATAAATTGATCATCAGCCCAAATATGCCGTAATCCAAAATAATGTCCGAATTCATGAGTGGCTACCCTACCCTTATTAGAGGCCAAAAGAACCGATGTATTGGCACGGCGGTTGTTTCTTCCTAAACATTTAAAATGAATCACGACGCCTTGTTCAGGATCTGAGACAAATACGTTGGACTGCCAAAAAGGATGCCCGAAAGGAGGATAGGCAAACCCTAAAACTTGATCTTGTCCATTAAATGAAAGGTCACAAACCCAAACATTTATATATTTCGAAGGATCCCATGCATCGACACCGCCTCGAGCCGTAAACTTCATGTTGTTGTTAATTCCTCCTTGGTTGGTGCCCCAACTTGGTACGGTAGTGGTAGCTCTATTTATTCCGTTGGTTGGTTTACCATTAGGGTCCTTATCGGCGAGTACAAATTTTATTTTCGTGTCACCGGCCCTTGGTTTAAAAACATCTCGAATATTGGTGGTGTCTGCGTTTCGCTTTCGAAAGTCTGCATTTAACACTTCCATTTGATTGTAGACCAGACTGTCTTCAACGTTTTCCAAAGCATTTGAATACAAAATGTGAAAAACCACGGGTACTACGAAAACACTATCAAAAGAATAGGTCGTATCTCTAATTTGCTTTTTTCTCTTTTCTATCGTTTTACCTTGTGCTACGGTTTGCACATACTGCTTGTCGTAAGCATTTTTGAATCCTGGATACTTCTTTTCCAAGTGCTCAAGAACAGCAGTATGACCACAAGGATCGACAAAAGTTTCTGGCTTTTGTTGTGCACTAAGCTTGATAGAATAGGTAAAAACGAATAAAAGCGCGACTAATTGATACATTTATTCCGCAAGAAACAAATTATTATCCGTAACACCGGCAAAAATGCGCTTGTAAAAAGGGTAAATGAGGAATAAATGACGCTTACTGGTTGTCGCGCCACTCATAAACCCATTGCGATTGGATCATTTCTAAATGTCCTTCGTTGCACTCTTCGCGGGAATCTACAAATTCTGGAATTTCGAGTACCCATTCTATTAGTTCCGTAAAACGGATTCGGTAAATTTTATCTTCTCCGAAGTCATCGCCAAATCGTTCGTAGAGCTTCATGGCGACATCTTCGTGATCTTTCCAATGTATAGGCAGTTCCATAATGTTTATTTATTTTGGGTTTTTTTCGTTACAAATCTCGACTTAATGTCCAATAATACCACTTTGGTCTGGGATCAAAACCACGAGGTCACCACCATTTTGATCTATTTTGCATTGGCATGCCAAACGGCTATTAAATCTTGGATTTCTAGCCCTATCTACATATTCTTCTTCCCGATCGCTGATTTCCGGCAAGTCGTCTTCTCCTTGCTCTATATAGACATGGCAAGTACTACAGCCACAAACTCCGCCACAATTATGGTTGAGTTGGACTTCATTATCGAGCGCAACATCTAAGATGCTTTCTCCTGGAAAAATTTCGGCTTCAACCGGCTTTTTCCCTTTTTCTTCAAACAAAAAGGTAATTAAAGGCATAATTAGGCGCAAATATAATACCACAGAAACCGTTTTGTTGGAACATTCGATAAAGCTCTTATTGTGCTTGTTTATACAATAAGGCTTATTTTCGCATCGCGTTATGAATTTCGAACTATCCGAAGAGCAATTAGCCGTTCAACAAGCCGCTAGAGATTTTGCCCAAACAGAATTACTACCTGGCGTTATTGAACGCGATGAACACCAAAAGTTCCCAACAGAACAAATCAAAAAGATGGGCGAGCTTGGCTTTATGGCCATGATGGTTGATCCCAAATGGGGAGGAGGAGGAATGGACACCATTTCTTATGTACTGGCTATGGAAGAGATATCCAAAATCGATGCCTCTGCTTCCGTTTGTATGAGTGTTAACAACTCATTGGTATGCTGGGGTCTAGAAACGTTTGCATCTGAAGATTTGAAAGAACGGTACCTCAGACCGTTAGCAACCGGACAAGCTATTGGCGCTTTTTGTTTGTCAGAGCCAGAAGCGGGAAGCGATGCCACGAGTCAGCAAACTACCGCCTTTGACCAGGGTGATCATTACTTATTAAACGGAACTAAGAATTGGATTACTAACGGTAATAGCGCTAGTTATTATTTAGTTATTGCCCAAACCGATGTTGAAAAAGGTCACAAAGGAATCAATGCGTTTGTCGTTGAAAAAACATGGCCCGGCGTAACAGTAGGTAAAAAAGAAGATAAACTCGGTATCCGTGGCAGTGATACCCATAGTATCATGTTCCAAGACGTTAAAGTTCCTAAAGAAAATCGCATTGGTGAAGAAGGTTTTGGTTTCAAGTTTGCGATGAAAGTATTGAGCGGAGGTCGTATTGGAATTGCGGCACAAGCCTTAGGAATTGCCAGCGGTGCCTACGAACTATCCTTAAAATACTCTAAAGAACGCAAAGCGTTTGGCAAGGAAATCATGCACCACCAAGCCATTGCGTTTAAATTGGCTGATATGGCCACAGAAATCGAAGCTTCACGTATGTTGTGCCTTAAGGCCGCTTGGTTAAAAGATCAGCATTTGAACTACGACCGTGCCAGTGCCATGGCCAAGCTTTTTGCTTCCGATACCGCTATGAAAACCACTGTTGAAGCGGTTCAAGTACATGGTGGATATGGGTTTGTAAAAGAATATCACGTAGAGCGTTTAATGCGCGACGCAAAAATCACTCAGATTTATGAGGGAACCTCAGAAATTCAGCGCGTGGTTATTTCCCGTGATGTATTGAAGTAAAACCTTTTAAAGTTATAATTAAAGGCCGTCTCTTTATCCGAGATGGCCTTTTTTGTGTCTTTGAAATTCTATACCAAACCGAAATCCATCTAGCCTTAATTTGCGCCCATTCTGAACCTAGGCCTTAGTTAAATGTTTAGTCGGAATAATAAACCGACAATTGGTCGGAAGATACAAAACGAACATCCGGCCAGCGTTCCACGATTTTATGAAGAATTTTTTTCAATAATTTAAGATTCTGTGTGCGGTTCTTTTCCTCCAGCGACCCGATAAAATTAAGTCTGTGAGAATTGATAATGGCGGGTTTCCCCCAGAAAAAGGCCCAATACACATCTTGTAAAACGGTTTCAATCCAATTGGTATTGGGATTCAAGGAGGGCTCAAAATTGGCATTCCTAATGGTAAAAAACTGTCCATTGGACTTTTTCTCGCCCATAAAATGCTTCACTTTTTGAATTCCTGTGCCGTGTGGAAGCAAGCGATCCTGAATATAGGCCCCTTGCAAATGTTTCACACCAGCCTCATTCAAAACCGTTTCTGCATAATCGCTCATGCTGAAACACGCCGCTATGGCCGATTTGCTCCGGAATCCAAACGTTTCCTCAAAAATATTCAATCCATCTGCAATTGAGTGTGCAATGTTTTGTTCGTCTACGGCATTGTGCATGCCCCAGGCGTCGAGAT
>JBIKIM010000082.1:0-5635 GCA_044361605.1 Bacteroidia bacterium
TAAGAATTGAATTGAGCCACCCTACGATTCATGATCCAAAACCACAAAGGAAAAATAATACTCAAAACCATCATACCAGGATAGCCCGTTGGCATTTGAGGGGCATTTGAGGCCGATTCAAGTTCTTGGTATTTTTTATGCGATTTAAAATGATGATCGGAATGCCGTGACAGCTCAAACAATAATAAACGCCCAATAATATGATTGCTATTCCAAGAATGATGGGTCTCTACCCTTTCATAATAGCCATTGGATTCTTTTTTTCGAAGTAAACCGTAGTGTTCAATGTAATTAATGGTTTAGGTACAGCTATTTACGAAAATCGCAATTCTTTCAAAACCCGTTAGCGTTAGAAATATCTTATTTTTGTGAATGCCTGAGGCATTAGATACTAAAATCGAGTTTTTAAAAGGCGTAGGACCCGCAAAAGCCCAAGCCCTAAATACCGAACTGGGTATCTTTACGGTGGCAGACTTACTTAGCCATTACCCCTTCCGACACGAAGACCGATCCAAAATCATCCCCATCATTCAAACACCCGAGTACACTGATATCTACGTCCAATTAAAAGGCACTATTATTCCGGGGGAATTTCAAGGAACAGGCGCTGCCATGCGTTACACCGCAACCTTGCGCGACGAAACGGGACAAATTGAATTAATTTGGTTTCAGGGGGCCAAATGGATTGCGGAATCTCTAAAATCAAAAACTCCCTATTTGGCCTACGGAAAAATTCAGGATTTCAGAGGCCACTTAAACATTGCCCATCCCGAATTGCAAATAATTGGTTTAGAAATCCAACTTTCACAATTGGGATTAACCCCCGTTTATCCCCTCACGGAAGGATTAAAACGCAAGAAAGTTGAAAACAAATTATTGGCCAAATTAAGCAAACAAATAGTCGAAGACGCTCGTTTTTCGATGCGTGAAAACTTACCGGCTGCCATTATTCAAAAATTTAATTTCCCCACGAAAACAGACGCTATAAAATGGCTGCACGCGCCTAAAAATCCCAATGAATTAGACCGTGCCACCCAACGATTAAAATTTGAAGAGTTGTTTTATTTGCAATTGCGGCACTTGCAATTGAAGGGAACCCGAAATCGCACCTATAAAGGACTAATTTTTGAAAATGTAGGGGCGTATTTTATGGAGTACTACCAAAAACACCTCCCCTTTGAATTAACCGATGCCCAAAAAAGGGTTATCAAAGAAATTCGATTGGACATGAAATCTGGCAAACAGATGAACCGCTTGCTTCAAGGCGATGTAGGAAGTGGGAAAACCATGGTAGCCCAATTGAGCATGTTGCTGGCTTTAGACAATGGGTATCAAAGTTGTCTTATCGCACCAACAGAAATATTAGCCCAGCAACATGCCATTGGCATTACCGAAGCATTAGAACCGTTGGGATTACGCGTGGCCTTACTCACAGGATCTACCACCAAGAAAAACAGAAATTTGCTGCTCGAGGCACTCGTGCAAGGTGAAATTCATATTTTAATTGGAACCCATGCCTTATTAGAAGACGACGTTCAGTTTAAACAGTTGGGCTTGGTTGTTATTGATGAACAGCACCGATTTGGTGTCGCCCAAAGAGCCCGACTTTGGAAAAAGGGAACAGTTTTGCCGCATGTTTTGGTCATGACGGCCACACCCATACCAAGAACATTGGCGATGACCCTTTATGGCGATCTTGATGTAAGTATTATTGATCAGTTACCCAAAGGAAGGAAGCCGATCATTACGGTGCACCGCAACGAAGCCAATCGCGCCCTGGTTATGGAATTCCTAAAAGAAGAAATTGCCAAAGGACGTCAAGTATACTACGTTTTCCCCCTTATTGAAGATTCTCCCAAATTGGCATTACAAAGTTTAATGTCGGGTTACGACACGGTAAGCGCCTATTTGCCGCCCCCAACCTACACCTATAGTTTGCTGCACGGCCGCCTGAAACCCGCAGAAAAAGAATTGGAAATGCAGAAATTCAAATCGGGAAAAACGCAAATCATGATCGCCACCACTGTAATTGAAGTGGGCGTTAACGTACCCAATGCCAGTGTAATGGTCATTGAAAATACCGAACGGTTCGGACTGTCGCAATTGCACCAATTAAGAGGCCGCGTAGGACGAGGCGCCGAGCAAAGTTTTTGTATTTTAATGTCTGGCTACCCGCTTTCCGCCAATGGTAAAAAGCGCATTCAAACCATGGTGCGAACCACCGATGGCTTTGAAATTGCCCGAGTAGATTTGGAGCTTAGAGGTCCCGGAGAATTAGACGGCACGAAACAAAGTGGCATTTTAGATTTGAAATTAAGCGATATTCGAAAAGACGAGTCTATATTGATTGCGGCCCGTTCCGAAGCTGAAAAATGCTTGCAACATGACGAATTATTGGTACTGCCCGAAAATGCTCCCATACAATTGGAACTTCAAAAAACACCGCATCGAACCATTTGGAGTAAAATCAGTTAGTCAGAATTAACCATTCCTTATTTGTTAGCCCTATAAATTTGATGTAATTTCACGCCACAAATGAGTTTTTTCACGGAATTAGGTCGCTTCATAATTTTTATGCGGTTTGTTTTAAAACGACCCCAAAAATGGTCGGTGTTTTGGAAAATCACCTTCCGAGAAATGCATAACATAGGAATCGAATCCTTAATAGTAGTAATGCTCATCGCCACCTTTACGGGAGCGGTTACCACGATACAAACAGCCAACCAACTGTTGACCCCTAGCGATTTATTCCCTACGCAATTGATTCCCAAATTCGTAGTTGGTGCCGTTGTAAGCACCTCTAGTATTTTAGAATTAGCTCCTACGGTTACCTGTTTGGTTTTGGCGGGAAAAATTGGCGCCAACATTGCCTCTGAAATTGGCAATAAGAAAATATCCGAACAAATAGATGCGTATGAGGTTATGGGTATTAATTCGGCCTCATTTGTAGCGCTTCCTAAAATAATTGCCGGCTTAATTATGATCCCTAGCTTGGTAATTGTAGCTAACTTTTTATTACTATATGGAGGTGTACTTGCCACCCAATTTACCACTGCATTAACCTACGATGATTTAATCGAAGGCGCGAGAATGGTTTTTCATGTGCCATACATAAAAATCATGCTTATCAAAGCCTTTATATTTTCCTTCTTAATAACCAGTTTGAGCTCCTTTCAAGGGTATTATACCGTAGGGGGTGCGCTTGAGGTTGGCGAAGCAGGTACCAATGCCGTAACCAAAATTTGTATCGCTATTTTGTTTTTTGATTTGGTAATCGCCCAAATCTTTCTTGGCTTATGATTGACGTACAAGGACTCTATAAATCGTTTAATGAAAAACACGTTCTAAACGATATCAACCTGAATTTTGAGGCAGGCAAACCCAACTTGGTTATTGGTGCCAGCGGCAGTGGCAAGAGTGTATTGTTGAAATGTTTGGTGGGCCTTATGGAGCCCGATGCCGGTAACATTGCCTACGACGGTCGCTTATTAGGTTCAATGGGTTACCAAGAACGTCAGGATTTCCGCAGGGAAATCGGAATGCTTTTTCAAAACAATGCGTTATTTGATTCCCTAACCGTTGAAGAAAATGTCGAATTCCCCCTTAAAATGTTTTCGACTTTGAATGCAGCCGATAGACTGGATCGGGTGAATGAATGTTTGGCAAAAGTGAATCTGGTCAATAGCAATTCAAAATATCCCTCTGAAATTTCCGGTGGAATGAAAAAACGAGTGGGTATCGCGCGGGCCATTGCGCTTCCAATTAAATATCTTTTTTGCGATGAACCCAATTCTGGACTTGACCCTCTCACCAGTCGGGTAATCGACGAATTATTGGTTCAAATCACCGAAGATTTAGGTATTACTACCGTAATCAACAGTCACGATATGAAAACCGTTGCCGACATCGGACATAAAATCATATTTATTTACGATGGTAAAGTTGGATGGGTAGGCAGTAACCAACATCTTGAACTTGGATATTCAGAAAACCCAGCCCTCTCAGCCTTTTTTAAGGCAAGTTTTTAACGCTTTCGAACCCGTCTTAAATCAAGTCGGTTAATAGGGTCGTTACTCAAACCCGCAATATTTGGTTGGATCAAGCGCACACTTTTGTCGTAATATAAAACCATCACCGGTGCCATTTCCCGGGTTAAATCATTGGCTTTAATTATAAGTTCTTGTCGCACAGCTTGTGCCGCTGGATCCAAAAACGGCGAGAAGGCAATTTTTTCAAACAATGAATCAAAGGCTGCCGATTCAAATTGCGTATAATTAGGTCCGTTAGGCGCTTTGTACTTGCCATAAAAACAGGCTAAATAATTTTCCGCATCCGGATAATCGGCAATCCAAGAACCGCGAAACATACCTAGTTTTCCAGAATTGCGAAGCTGACGTAACATTCCGCCTGTTTGAATTTCTATCGCGATAGAAATTCCCAACTGCTTCCATGAGTTTTGAAGAAAAACCGCCATATCCAAATAATCATTGGTGGTGGTTAGTACCAAAGGCGCATATTGCTTCGGATTTTTAAACCAGCTACTTTTTACAAGATGCGCCCGCGCCTCCTTCGGATTGTATCCCTGTTGCGCACCTAAATCAGTTATCGCAATCGCATTGTTTTCTGGGGAAGCCTTATGCAAAAGGGCCGGTGGAACAAATCCGTTGCCGCCCGGAACGCCTAATCCATTTCGAAGATACCGAAGTAGACCCTGTCGATCCATACCCAACTGAAGCGCTTTACGTAAGTGAATATCCAAATACGGATTCAAACGACCGTTCAAGGAGTCGCCCAAATGAAATCCTATGTACTCCGTATTTAAAAAGTCGGTCAATAACGCCTGAATTCGATTTTTGTATTTCGGATTTAGCGTAGCGCTATCGGTCAGCAGCTCGTCGATAAATGACGCTTCTACCCCATTGAAAAAATCGCTTTCCCCAATCATAAATTGCATAAAAGCCGTTTGTTTACTCTTTACAAAACCTATGTTAACAGCGTGCATATAAGGTAACTGTTGACCTCCTTCCCACAGCGGATAATCCGGATTTTTCAATAACACCATTTTAACATCGCTTTCCCATCGGCGTAAGTAAAAAGGGCCACTGCCGATAGGCTGCAATCCCAAATTGGTCGATTTAAAAGGGGTAATCCAAGCAAAATTGGTGGCGAGAAGAGATAAAAAGGCCGGAAACGGGCGATTCAATCGGATAATCACCGTAGAATCATTGGGGGTGTATATGGGCGAGGCTTTGCTATTTCTCAAACGCTCATAAGGCGCATCCTTATCGTGAATATAACCGACCGGAAAAACCATTTTATCATTCAAAATCCAAGCACCCGGAGAAGCGGTTTTAGGATCTAAGAGTCGGTATAAACTGTATGCAACATCACGAACGGTTACGGCTTGCTTAGAAACCGGCGTAATGCCATTTTTATCGGTAGTGGTTGAAATAAAATTCAAATTCCGATTGATCACAAACTTATACACACGACCCGAATCGGTAATTTCCCAAGATTTTGCAATCTGTGGTGTGGGCAACAGCGCGTCGTTTAAGGAGATTAAACCCTCGTAAATCTGTGACCCAATCCATATTTCAGATTGCGATTTGATATATACCGGATCAAGGGTATTGAC
>JBIKIM010000083.1:0-5634 GCA_044361605.1 Bacteroidia bacterium
TAATGGAGATGGTAATTACTCTAGAGACTTTACCTATATTGACAATGTAATCCAAATGAATGAATTAGCAATGTTAACTAATAATCCACAAGCAGTAAATACGGTTTATAATACTGCTTATGGAGACAGAACAACCCTTACGCAATTAGTTCAACTACTAAAAGTTAATTTAGCGCAGTTTAATCCTAAAATTACTGAGGTAGAAGTACTACACGGTCCTAATAGAGCAGGAGATATTCCACATTCGTTGGCAAGCATAGAAAAAGCAAAAAAGAATTTAGGATACAACCCTAAATATTCTATTGAACAAGGTATTAAAGAAGCCGTTTCTTGGTACTTTCATAATTTAAGTAATTAATTATCATGAAAAAAATTGCAGTTATTGGCTTAGGATATGTAGGTTTACCCTTAGCACGTTTATTTGCCACAAAATATCCAGTAGTAGGGTTTGACATCAACCCAAAACGAATAGAAGAATTAAATCACGGAAAAGACGCCACTTTAGAAGTTTCTGATGAATTACTAAATGCAGTATTAAAAAAACAAAATAATACAGCTAATGGATTATATAATTCACGAGATATACTAGATATTCAAGATGCTACTTATTACATCATTACCGTTCCTACACCCGTAGATAAAAACAACCGACCCGATTTAACACCTTTATACAAAGCAAGTGAAACGGTAGGAAAGGTATTAAAAAAAGGTGATATTGTTATTTATGAATCAACAGTATATCCTGGAGCTACAGAAGAAGAGTGTATCCCTGTACTAGAAAAAGTTTCCGGATTAATATTCAACGTAGACTTTTTTGCAGGCTACTCTCCAGAGCGAATTAATCCAGGAGACAAAGAGCATACGGTAGAAAAAATACTAAAAGTAACTTCGGGTTCTACCCCAGAAATAGGACTACAAGTAGATCAACTATATAAAAGTGTCATTACGGCAGGAACACATTTAGCTCCTACTATTAAAGTAGCAGAAGCGGCTAAAGTAATTGAGAACTCGCAAAGAGATATCAATATTGCCTTTGTTAATGAGTTGGCTAAGATTTTTAATCTAATGAATATCGACACTCACGCTGTTTTAGAAGCTGCAGGAACAAAATGGAATTTTTTACCTTTCAAGCCAGGTTTAGTAGGCGGGCATTGTATAGGGGTTGATCCGTATTATTTAGCTCAAAAAGCGCAAGAATTAGGGTATCACCCAGAGATAATTTTAGCAGGCCGTCGTTTGAATGACAGCATGGGAGACTACGTAGCTTCTCAAGTAGTAAAATTGATGATTAAGAAAGGCATACAGGTTAACGGAGCTAATGTATTAATGCTAGGCATCACGTTTAAAGAAAACTGCCCCGATGTAAGAAACACAAAAATAGTAGATGTTATTGCTGCACTAAAAGACTATGGAGTTAAAGTGACTATTTACGACCCTTGGGCAAACCAAACAGAAGTTATGCATGAATACGGTCTAACTTGTCATTCCGAACTCTCTTCTTGTCATCCTGAACTTGTTTCAGGATCTAACCCATCACCTCAAAAAAAATACGATGCCGTTGTTTTAGGTGTAGCACATAACGAATTTAAAGCAATTGATTTAAAAAGCTTAATCTTGGATCCAGGGGTGATATATGATGTAAAAGGAGTTTTAAAAGTTATAAATGATGGCAAATTATAATATAATTATATGTTCAATAATAAAACACTACTTATTACCGGTGGAACTGGTTCTTTTGGTAATGCTATGCTCAGAGGTTTTTTGAATTCAGACCTTAAAGAAATTCGTATTTTTAGCAGAGACGAGAAAAAACAAGAAGACATGCGAATAGAGTATAAAAATGATAAATTAAATTTTGTTATTGGTGATATTCGTGACTTCGATAGTATAAATAATGCAATGTCAGGGGTTGACTACGTTTTTCATGCAGCGGCTTTAAAACAAGTACCGTCGTGTGAATTTTTTCCAATGCAAGCGGTACATACTAACATTACAGGAGCTGAAAATGTTTTAGAAGCAGCTGCAAGAAATAATGTAAATCGTGTTGTAGTATTAAGTACTGACAAAGCTGTTTATCCAATTAATGCTATGGGTATTTCTAAAGCAATGATGGAAAAATTAGCGGTTTCAAAGGCTAGAGACCCCAGAGTTCAAAATGTAGATGCCGTTTATACTGCTACTCGTTACGGAAATGTAATGGCTTCAAGAGGTTCAATAATTCCTTTATTTATTAAACAAATTAAAGAAGGGAAACCACTGACTATTACAAACCCTGATATGACTCGATTTATGATGTCATTAGATGATTCAGTTGGATTGGTTATGTATGCTTTTCAAAATGGAAATCCTGGAGATATTTTTGTACAGAAATCACCTGGAGCTACTATTAAGGTTTTAGCAGAAGCTTTACAAGAATTATTCAATGCCAAAAACGAAATCAATATTATTGGGGAGCGACATGCTGAAAAACTATATGAAACTTTGTGCTCAAAAGAAGAAATGTCTAAAGCCGAAGATTTAGGAAGATTTTATAGAGTTCCCGCAGATTTTAGGGATTTAAATTACACTAAGTATTTGCAAATGGATGGCCCAAAGTTAGTTAATGATGAATACAATTCTCATAATACAAATCGACTAACAAAAGAAGAATTAAAAAAGTTGTTATTGACTTTAGATTATGTGCAAGAAGAATTGAAAAATAATATCAATTAACTATGCTACCATTAATCAAAACATATATTCCACCTCGAGATATATTAATGCCAAAATTAGAAGAGGTATTATATAGCGGTTATATAGCTCAGGGTGATGTTGTAGAAACATTTGAAAGAAAGTTTGAAGAATTTATAGGTAGTGGTTATACATTATCATTAAATTCAGGAACTGCAGCTTTACATATCGCTTTAATTTTAACTGGTGTAAAAGAAGGGGATGAAGTAATTAGTACAGCTATGACCGCTGAACCTACGAATGTTGCTATCAAAATGGTAGGTGCAAAAGTGAGATGGGCAGATGTTGATTATGAAACAGGGAACATTTCGCCAAAAGCCATTGAAAATGCAATTAATTCAAAGACAAAAGCAATAATTGTAGTTGATTATGCAGGAACATCTGTGGATGTAAAAAACATTCAAGAAATTTCAAAAAAGTATAATATTCCAGTTATTGAGGACGCAGCACATGCCTTAGGGACAACTTATAATGGAAAAAAATCAGGTAATCATTTTCCTTTTACTGTTTTTTCGTTTCAAGCCATTAAACATTTAACTACTATTGATGGAGGAGCATTACAAATTCAAGATAAAGAATTATATGAAAAAGCGAAGTTAATCAGATGGTTTGGTATAGATAAAAAGCTAAGTAGATTAGATAATGACATTCAATTTCAAGGGTATAAATACCACATGAATAATGTCAATGCTGCAATTGGTTTAGTACAGCTTGAAAATATTCAAAATATTTTACAAAAATATATCACTATAGGTCAATATTTAGATGTTGAGTTAAATGGGATACCAGGAGTTGAAACAGTTATTCATTACCAAAATACTGAGTCATCATATTGGCTATACACTTTAAAGGTGGACAGAAGAGAAGATTTCATTAAAATGATGACAGACAATGGTTTTATGGCTTCCGAAATTCACAAACGAAATGATTTGCATACTTATTTGAATGATTATCCTACAGAAATGCCTAATATGGATAAATTTTATTCTCGTTTGGTTCACATCCCGTGTGGATGGTGGGTAACTTTAGAGGATTGCGATAAAATGATAGAATTAATTAAGAAAGGCTGGTAATGATTCCGATTTATAAACCCTATATGCCTGAAAATGTAATGCCTGAATTGAATGAAATATTGTATTCAGGTCAATTAAGTTTTGGAAAGTATGGAAAACAATTTGAATCACAATTAAAAGAATTTATTGGTTGTGAATACATATTAACAATTAATTCTTATAATACAGCTATGCAGGTGGTTTTATCCACATTAGGATTGCAATTTGGCGATGAGATTATTGCCAGCCCGGTAAGTTGTTTAGCATCCAACCAACCCTTTGCTACAAAAGGCTTAAATGTGATCTGGTCGGATATAAATCCTTCCACAGGAACATTATGCCCTGAAGATGTTGAAGCTAAAATAACTGATAAAACAAAAGCCATCTTTCATAATCATTTTTGTGGGTATGTTGGTGAAATTGATGCCATTAATGCTTTAGGTAAAAAATACGGTATACCAATTATTGATGATGGCATTGAAGCTTTTGGTTCTGAATATAAAGAAAAAAAATTAGGAAATATAGGTACAGATTTAACTGTTTTTTCTTTTCAGACGGTGAGATTGCCCAATACAATTGAAGGAGGTGCTATAGTGTTTAAGGATAAAGCGTTATATGATAAGGCTGTATTAATTAGAGATTACGGTATTGATAGAACTAATTTTAGAACGGCTGATGGAGAAATCAACCCAGAGTGCGATATACGATTAGAAGGGTATGGAGGACTAATGAGCGAAGTAAATTCCTTTATTGGTACGAAGCAAATGTTAGATATTACCCAATTATTAGAACAACAGCAGCAAAATGCTAGCAAATGGCAAAAGGAGTTACAAAAGAGTACTGATATTAAGTCATTGCACATAAATAATAACACCAACCCTAATTATTGGGTTTATGGTACACTTTCAGAAAACAGTAAAAAAACGATAGCCGATTTTAAATCAAAAGGCTATTATGCAACTGGAGTTCATATTAACAATAATATATACTCTGTGTTTAATAATAAAATTGATTTAAAAGGAGTAAATAAATTTAAAGAACAATTCGTAGCTATTCCCTGTGGATGGTGGATTTAAATTAAAATTATGAATACAAACGAAATACACGAGACAGCAAAAATTCATCCTAATGTTGCTTTAGGGAGCTATAATAAAATTGGCAAAAATGTAGAAATTATAATATTAAATGACAATGGTATAGTATTTATTGGCGATAATAATATAATAAATGATAATACAAGAGTAATTGTATCTGGAAATTTAAATATTGGCGATTGGAATGTTTTTCACAATAATATGCTTATAATGGCTGAAGATTTTATAAGTATTGGGCATAATTGTTGGTTTGGTCAAAATACAATTTTAGATGGAGCAGGTGGGCTTGAAATAGGTAATGGTGTTAGAGTCGGTATGTATTCTCAAATTTGGACGCACGTAGCAAGTGGAGAATTAATAGAGGGCTGTAATCTTTATGCAAAAAGAAAAACTATTATAGAAGATGATGTTTGGCTAGTTGGGAGTTGTGTAGTTAGTTCAGGTTTAACTTTGGGAAAACGAAGTACAGCATTAATTAATTCTATTTTAACAAAAAATACAGAACCAAATAGGGCTTATGCAGGCAGTCCTGCTAAGATTATGGATCAAGTTAAATTTTATATTCCTTTAACATTAGATGAAAAGTTTGAAATGTTAAAAGGTTGGTTAAATGAGTTTATTATGAGTAATAAGTTATTTGAATTGAATGTGAATGAAAATGAATTGATTCTTCATAATTTAAAAGAAAATCAGAATGTAATTTTTACAAAATCAACTACAAAAAAAATAGATTTAAACGTGAGTGTTTTTTATCTTTT
>JBIKIM010000084.1:0-5626 GCA_044361605.1 Bacteroidia bacterium
TTGTTAATTGTTAATTGTTAATTGTTAATTGTTAATTGTTAATTAAAACTCTTCTAGCTTAAGCCCGTACATTCTACATTCTATACTTTATACTCTATACTTTATACTCTACACTTTAAACTCTATACTCTAAACTCCTTTCACTCGATCTGGATTGTCTTTTACGAACGATTCCCAACCGGTTTTGCCTTTTCCTTTAGTTTCACCGAAAATACGCGGACTGAATTGATAAATGTGACACAAGGCAGCGGCTAAACCGTCGGAGGCATCCATCGTTTCGGGTTGCGTTTCAAATTTGAATTCACTTTGTAACATGGCTAAGACTTGTTCTTTGGAGGCGTTGCCATTTCCGCAAATACTTTGTTTGATTTTGCGAGGAACGTATTCAAAAACGGGAATGTCCTTAGATATCGCAGCCGCGATGGCCACACCCTGAGCTCGACCTAATTTGAGCATACTTTGAACATTTTTACCAAAAAACGGCGCTTCGATAGACATTTCCGTGCAGCCATATCCATCTATAAGTCCCGTTATTTTTCGATAAATTTCATGTAGTTTTTTACCGGCATCGGTAATTTTACCCAAACGCAGTATTCCGATCGATAATAATTCGTTTTTTCGCCCGTTTACCCGAACAATCCCATATCCTAATAAATTGGTTCCTGGATCGATACCTAATACGATACGTTCGGCTGTTTCTTGCGTTTGCACCCAACGAAAATACGCATAATATTGGGTTCTTCATTCCTTAATAAGGGCCGATTTCATTACCCTTTTATGATACAATTGTGCAAAAAAACACCGACATTCGCAGGGTTAAATAATAAAATAGTATGGCTTTTGACATCGACGTAATCAAATCAGTGTATCAGAGAATGCCGGGCAATGTAAAGGCAGCCCGTGAATTATTGGGTCGCCCCCTTACCCTATCCGAAAAAATATTATACAACCACCTTAGCAGTGGCGTTGAAATGAAGGCATTCCAACGGGCCATTGACTATGTTGATTTTGCTCCAGACCGTGTGGCGATGCAAGATGCCACCGCTCAAATGGCCTTATTGCAGTTTATGCAAGCCGGCCGAGATAAAGCGGCAGTTCCCTCTACCGTGCATTGCGATCATTTAATCGTAGCGCAAGATGGGGCTACAACCGATTTAAACGTTGCCAATACCGAAAGTAAAGAAGTATTCGATTTCCTTGCTTCCGTTTCCAATAAATACGGAATTGGATTCTGGAAACCCGGTGCGGGTATTATACACCAAGTGGTATTAGAAAATTATGCATTCCCCGGAGGCCTAATGATCGGTACCGATTCGCATACCGTAAACGCAGGCGGTCTTGGTATGGTCGCTATTGGCGTCGGTGGAGCCGATGCTTGTGACGTAATGGCTGGACTTCCTTGGGAATTGAAATTCCCCAAATTAATAGGTGTAAAACTTACCGGTAAACTTAGTGGTTGGACCGCTCCCAAAGACGTAATTCTTAAAGTGGCGGGTATCCTAACCGTTAAAGGAGGCACCGGTGCCATCGTTGAATATTTTGGTGAAGGCGCAACCAGTATGAGCTGCACAGGTAAAGGAACTATTTCCAATATGGGTGCTGAAATTGGAGCTACTACGTCAACCTTCGGTTACGACGAAAGCATGGAACGCTACTTGCGCGCCACCGATCGCTCCGATGTTGCCGATTTAGCCAATGCCGTTAAAGAACATCTTACCGCCGATCCAGAAGTATACGCCAATCCATCTGCCTACTTCGATGAAGTCATTGAAATTGACTTGTCGACCCTAGAGCCCCATTTGAATGGACCGTTTACCCCCGATTTGGCCACTCCTATTTCTAAAATGAAAGAAGAAGCCGCCAAACACGGATGGCCCTTAAAAATAGAAGTTGGACTCATCGGATCGTGCACCAATTCTTCTTACGAAGACATTTCCCGAGCGGTTAGTTTGGCCAAACAAGTGTCTGAAAAGAACTTGAAAACCAAAGCAGAATTCACCATCACCCCGGGTTCTGAACAAGTGCGTTACACCATCGAAAGAGACGGTTTCCTAGAAATATTTGATAAAATTGGAGCCCAAGTGTTTGCCAATGCGTGTGGTCCTTGTATCGGTATGTGGAACCGTATGGGTGCTGAAAAGCAAGAAAAGAATACCATCGTGCATTCGTTCAATCGCAATTTCGCCAAACGCGCCGATGGCAATCCCAATACCTTTGCGTTTGTTGGATCCCCTGAAATCGTAACCGCCTTGGCTATCGCCGGCGATTTAAGTTTCAATCCTCTTACCGACACCCTCACCAATGAAAATGGCGAGCAAGTAATGCTCGATGCCCCAAGTGGTTTTGAATTGCCTCCAAACGGTTTTGCTGTTGAAGATGCAGGCTATCAAGCTCCCGCAGAAGACGGAAGTCGCGTGCAAATTGCCGTTGATCCGAGCTCTAAACGTTTACAACTTCTCGATCCGTTCCCCGAATGGGAAGGAACCGATTTACGCGGGTTGAAATTATTGATTAAAGCCAAAGGCAAGTGTACCACCGATCATATTTCTATGGCAGGTCCTTGGTTAAAATTCCGCGGTCACCTCGATAATATTTCCGACAATATGCTCATCGGTGCTCTCAATTATTTCAATGAGAAAACCAATGAGGTTAAAAACCAGCTAACTGGACAATACAATCCCGTGCCTCATACCCAACGCGCCTACAAAGCGGCCGGAATCGGCAGCATCGTGGTAGGTGACGAAAACTACGGAGAAGGTTCGAGTCGCGAGCATGCCGCTATGGAACCACGACACCTAGGTGTTCGCGCCGTTTTGGTTAAGTCGTTTGCCCGTATTCACGAAACCAACCTTAAAAAACAAGGTATGTTGGCTTTGACATTTGTCAATAAAAACGATTACGACAGCATCCTCGAAGACGACCAAATCGATATTTTAGGACTTACCGATTTCAGTCCTGAAACCCCTTTGGTAATGGTCCTCAATCACGCCGATGGAACCCGCGATGAAATCCGCGTGAACCACAGCTACAACGAGCAACAAATCGAGTGGTTCAAAGCAGGTGGCGCCTTAAACATCATCCGCCGCAATGCCTAAATAGGCCGCTATTCGGCTTTTATTTCCCTAAGAAACTAAAAAGGGCTGTGAAATTTCACGGCCCTTTTTGTTTTTGTTTTGGGGAAATTGGTCTTGAACTTATTGATGCGAGACCCCTAATAATTAAGTCTGCAAAACGCCAAATATTGGGCAATTACTTACCGAATAAACGCACGGCTTCTGAAACGTAGGTTCGCACACAAGTAAAAATCAAATTGTCATTTTCCATCCGCTTGAGGTGCTTGCCCGTGCGAACTACCACCATATTTTTAGAGGGAATAATGCAAATATACTGACCATGTAAGCCTTGGAAATAATAGAACGGTGTTGGCGTTTTTTGACTAATCCAAAACGAATGGCCGTAGCGCGCATCTTTATAAGGACGTGCGGCCTGGGATAAAAAGGCAGAATCTATGTGCGCGCGACCCCACCGACCTTGGTTCAACATCCAAAGTCCCAAGCGGCCAAAATCACGACTTACCGCATTCAAGCAGCAAAATCCGAGTTCATTGCCATTCGCATGATCTAAGGACCAAAATGCGTTGGCCTCCATTCCCAGAGGCTCCCATATGTGTTCGCTGGCAAAATCACTAATAAAGGCGTATGATTTTAAGGGTACTTGTTTTTCTGGGGCTGTGTTCTTGTGGGAACTGTGTTGCGATACCAATTGAGTGGATGGTACAGTAGCCGCCTTTCCCGCGTGCAGGGCCTTCAACTTTAGGGTAGGCGTTCGGAGGGCTTCCCTCAGAACAAATGTAAGCAGTTGGGTGCTCCCACTTTGGTATTTAAAGGTTACTCCGGGTTCGTTTACTATTTCGAGGTTGCGCATAACGCTCTCGATATCATCGGTGTAATAGGCTTTTGCCGTGATGCTAAAGGGGGAAACGTAATTCTCATTCCAATCGAGCCCAGACGTCATTGTCGATAAATGTCGAAGGGTTACGCGATCGGCAAAGGCCCCTTTCAACCAGGGCAAATACGCACGCACCGGGTCATCCCAAGACTGAATATATCCCAATTCGATGGCTTTTTGAATCATCAAAGTGGTTAGCGTTTTGGCCATTGAAAAGGAGTTGAGGTGGTGGGTATCCGTAAAGCCGTTTAGGTAAGATTCGTGTATCAGCGTATCGTTGCGAAACACGAGATACGAACCCGACTCCGTTTCATTGAGCATATTTAGCAATGTATCACTTAAGGCGACGGAATTGCCCTGGTATTTGGGCAAGGAGGTGATTTTTGAACCATTAGGAATGATACGTGTATCAAAGTCAACCCAATCGGTAAAGTGGGCCGAAGTGGTACCTTGGAGGTAGGTAAGTCGTATGCCTTTAATTAAATAACGATAGGGAGAAATGTACACCAAAACCCCTAAAATCAACACGAAGAGCAGCCACAAGAACGGCTTAAACACTTTTTTCATACGCCGCAAATTACACATAATTATTTCCATATTTAAATTTTACCACGCGCTTTTAGTGATACTCTTTTGACAAAATAAGGCAGATTGATGCTGTATATTTGTGGATATGCGTAAGCGTTCATTTTATACACTCTTATTTTCATTTTTCAGCCTTTCCTTAGTCGGTTTAGCGCTGTTTCAAGGAGGAAAATCCTTGGATAATCAAGAATCACGGTCGGTAAAAGGTCAGCATCCAGGATATTTTGAGCAATGGAAACTAGAAAAACAAAACAAAGAAGGATTCATACCCAAGTGGATGCGGTCTAAATGGCAGGAGTGGGATCGCCGTAACCAATCGGTTAATAAACGTTCTCAATCTCCTATATTCGACACGATTATTGAAGTGGGACCTGTTTCCGTTGGCGGGCGCACCCGCGGATTGTGGATTGATCCCGCGAATGACAACCACCTATTGGCTGCGGGTATTTCGGGTGGCGTATGGCGCACCATTAACAAAGGCAACTCTTGGAATCCAGTAAACGAACACGAAACCTCGATGATGCCTTCTTGCATTACCTCGAACCCCTTTAACCACGATATCATATACTATGGCACCGGCGAAAGTCGAGCCAATAGCGCCGATGTTAGCGGAAACGGTGTTTTTAAATCAACCAACCGCGGAGCGTCATTTAAGCAACTGCCTTCTACAGAAGGATTGGCGGGGATGGATGAAATATGGGATGTTGCGCACAGCCTAAACGATTCCAACACCCTGTTTGTGGGTACCAATTCACAAGGACTGTACCGCAGCCGGGATGCAGGCAACACTTGGGAAAAGGCCTATAACGGCGGCAACCGACAAGTTAACGACATCCTCGTGCTCCCCAATAATAGAATCCTTATTAGCATGCATTCCAATGGGGTGTTGGCCTCTGATTCCAACGGAAATAGTAATTCTTGGTCCACATTAACCTTCCCCAACCGACCGGCTAGTTTTAGACGGATTCAATTGGCCAATTGTGCCGCATTCCCCAATGTGGTTTATGCGCTTTTCGAAGGTTTCGGCTTTAGCGATCCTCCGGTAGCCTTTTACAAAAGCAGCAATGGCGGCAGAACTTGGACCCAACGCACC
>JBIKIM010000085.1:0-5497 GCA_044361605.1 Bacteroidia bacterium
CACCCGCGGACTGTTGTTGGAGCGCAGTTCTGTAGAATGGAAAATAGGTAAGGGGTTGCCTGGACCAAAGGGCGACATCTGATTGATCAAGTCTAAAAACTTGGGCGTCAGTGTTTGGAGGGAAATGTCTAAATCGTATTCTACTTCTGGTAATAAGGAGTCCTCTTGAATGTCGCGCACAACCACCGACTCGAACTGTTCACTAAAGGCATCAAAGTTTTCTGCTTTGATACTCAATCCAGCCGCGTACTTATGTCCGCCAAACTGATCTACCCATTGCGAACATTCGGTAATGGCTTCATGAATATCAAAATTCTTAACACTTCTTGCCGAACCGGTTAACATGCCATCGTTTTGTGAAAATACGATTGTTGGTTTGTAAAACTGCTCTACCATGCGGCTTGCCACAATTCCGATAACGCCTTTATGCCAAGCTTCGCCACGGATTACGATGCTTTTACGTTCGGCCATGCCGGGTGTGCCGACTACCATGTCGACCGCATTCTTTGTAATGTCGTTATCGAGTTCTTTGCGTTCGGTATTGCGCTCGTTTAAAACGCGTGTGAGTTGTCGCGCCGTAGTGTATTCTTTTTCAATTAGTACCCTTACGGCAGCGGTGGCATCAGAAATGCGACCCGCAGCATTGATTTTTGGACCTATACCAAAAATAATATCTTGGATGCTGTATGTTTTCTTTTTAGGACCTACTTCGATCAAGGCTTGTAATCCGATAGAAGGATTTTCGTTCAATTTCTTCAACCCAAAGTAAGCCAATACCCGGTTTTCACCTTGCATATCAACCATATCGGAGGCAATACTCACCGCGACTAAATCAATATATTCAAGAATTTTTTCTTCGGAGAAGCCTTCTTTTTTGGAATAGGCTTGTACGATTTTGAATCCGATACCGGCGCCACTTAATTCCTTATACGGGTAGGTGCAATCGCGTCTTTTGGGATTCAAAATGGCATGGGCATTGGGAAGCGTATCTCCAGGAAGGTGGTGATCACCAATAATAAAATCGATGCCCAAACTGTTAGCATAATCAATTAAATCGTTGGAGCGTATGCCGCAATCTAAAGCAATGATTAAGGTAATATTGTTTTTCTTGGCGTAGTCAATACCCATTTTGCTGATTCCATATCCTTCTTTGTACCGATCGGGGATATAGTATTCGATATGGGAGTTTAGGGTTACGAAATAGGAGTATACAATACTGACAGCCGTGGTACCGTCTACATCATAATCGCCGTAGACCATCATTTTTTCGCCGTGATAAACCGCTTTTTTAATGCGCGTATAAGCCACATCCATGTCCTTGAGTAAAAAAGGATCGTGCAAATCGCTTAATTGCGGGCGGAAAAAGCTCTTGGCTTTGTCGAAGGTATCAACCCCCCGTTGTATTAAAATAGTGGCAATGGCTTCGGAAACGTTAATCTCTGCGGAAAGCTTGGCTACTATTTCGGAGTTCGGTAGGGGCTTTGCTTTCCAGATGATTTCCATAGAACCGCAAAATTCGGCATTTTTTAACGCAATGCGAAATACAACGCTCACATTTTTTTAATATATTTGTTACAATGCGCAAATTATTTATTGTTTTGAGTTTCACTTTTGCATTTTCTGCAATACAAGCTCAAATAAAAATCGAAAGCAAACACATGCCCAAAGCCAATGATACGGCTCGTTTATCTATTGCGAGTCCTATAGGTTTGCCCACCGGTTGGCAAAAAGGGGGTAGCGCTCAAAATTGGGACTTCTCCAAAATTCGTGCTACAGGAACCCAACTTCGGGATTATAAGTCATCGGCTCGAACGCCTTATGCCTTTTACTTTTTCAATCAGATTGGAGAAAAAGTCATCGATACCCTAGGGGCAGGTCCACTTTTGTTTACCAATATCTTTAGTTTTTATACCAAGTCTAACACCGTTTTCAAAGCCGAGGGGCTTGGATATTCTGCGACAGGCATTCCCTTGGCTTCAAAATACTCCGATGACGATGAAATTTATCAATTTCCCTTAGAGTATAACGACAGCGATGTGAGTACGTTCCGATTTAAATTTGAGATTCCCGGACAGCAGTTATTTACCTATATCCAACAGGGTAAACGCACCAATGTCGTAGATGGGTATGGCAGTGTTACCACTCCATTTAAAACCTATAACAATGTATTGCGTGTAAAAACCATTATGGACCAAACCGATAGTTTGGTAACCACTTTCTTGAAAACGCCAATACCCCGACCTCAAGTGATTTACAAATGGTTATCGGCGCAAGAAATTGTCCCCGTTTTAGAAATACGAGGTACCCGATTGTCCAATGGCACTTTTACGGCAACCGAAGTATACTACAAAGACAGTCTGATAGGGAAGCCGCAAGACAATACCGGCTTTATGCATAAATTCGAGAATCCAGAATCCTGTACCCAGGTATTCCCCAATCCCGCTACCGATCGCCTTTCGGTACAATTCGTTTGTCCCACCTTGGTCGCCATTAACTTTCCGGAAACCATTAAGGTCTACAACGAAATGGGACAGACCTTTGAGGTTCACTTAGTGCGCGAATCCGATGAAATGCAGTACTATAGCGTATCGCATTTGCCTCAAGGACTGTATCAATTGCAGTTTATGGGTATGGCGGCACATTTCGTAAAAATGTAAGCAATACCAACATCGATTGAACTTATTTTACCGACCTTTGTATATAATTAATATAATCAATTATTTACTGTGAAAATTGGAGTTCTAAAAGAAAGCCGTCAAGGCGAAACCCGTGTATCTATTACCCCTTTGGTGGTACAAAATCTTCGAAAGATGGGTTTCGAAGTGAATGTTGAAACGGGAGCCGGTTTAGGCGCTCATTACAGCGATGCGGTATATGCCGAAGCAGGAGCCCAAGTGCTTTCTCGTGCCGACGTATACGCTTCTGACGTGATGGTGCAGGTGAACATTCCCGATGCACAAACGATAGGTGAACTTCCCCAAGGAAAAATATGGATTTCAAGTATTTATCACCGCAATAACGCCGATTTAGTGTCGGCCTTGAACGAAAAGCAAACCACCGTATTGTCTTTAGACGCGGTTCCGCGAATTTCAAGGGCGCAAAGCATGGATATATTGAGTTCCCAAGCCAACTTAGCGGGTTACCGCGCGGTTATCGAAGGCGCCTACCATTTAGATCGGATATTTCCGTTATTAATGACAGCTGCGGGAACTGTTACGCCGTCTAAAGTGCTTATTTTTGGTGTCGGCGTTGCCGGTTTACAAGCCATCGCTACCGCCAAACGTTTGGGTGCCGTAGTAGAAGCAACCGACGTACGTCCTGAAACTAAAGAGCAAGTTGAGAGTTTGGGCGGTAAATTTATTGAAGTAAAAGGGGTTGAAGTAGGTTCCGAAGGCGGTTACGCCAAAGAAGCTTCCGAAGAATATAGAAAAGCCCAGCGTGAGGCGGTTAACTTGTCATTAGCCAAAAGCGATTTAGTGATTACAACGGCGTTGGTGCCCGGTCGTAAAGCACCGGTTTTGATAGACGACGAACAATTGGCTCTTATGAAAAACGGCAGTGTTATTATTGACATGGCCGCAGAACAGGGTGGTAATTGCAGTCAAAGTATCGCCGGTGAAATCAACATCGTTAATGGCGTTAAAATCGTGGGTTCTGTAAACATGCCTGCGGCTGTTTCAGGAAATGCCAGCGACTTATTCGCCCGAAATATCTGGGAACTCTTGAAACTTATCGGTCCTAAAGGCACTATCGCGCTCGACGAAGCCGACGAAATTGTGGCCGGTTGCTTAATCGCGCACCAAGGTAAAATTCTTAAAACAGACGCTTAATAATCCGTAAAAAAATGAACACCGTTATACAATTTATAGGTGAAAATATCACCTATTTTTATCTCATCATTTTGATGATTTTTGTGGGCATTGAGCTCATAGGTCACGTCCCCAGCGTATTGCATACTCCCTTAATGAGCGGTGCCAATGCCATTCACGGGGTTGTCGTAATAGGGGCCATCATTGTTTTAGGACATGCCGAACCGACCGATTACTTTTCTATCGTAATTGGTTTTTTGGGGGTGTTCGTAGGAACGTTGAATGTGATCGGAGGTTTTGTTGTGACCGATCGTATGTTGGAAATGTTTAAAAAGAAACCCAAAAAATAAGCCATGAATTATCTACAGGAGATTGCCTATTTAATAGGTTCAGTGGGCTTTGTAATTGGCCTTAAAATGATGGGAACGGCCGATTCGGCGCGTAAAGGAAACCTCGTGGCGGCGTTTGGTATGGCAGTAGCGGTATTGGCGACACTATTCTTAAATGAAACCGGGTTTCACGTAATTGGAAACTTAGGATATATAATGGGCGCCATTGTACTCGGCACCGTGGTAGGTACCCTAATGGCAAAGCGCGTACAGATGACCGCTATGCCTGAAATGGTATCCTTATTTAACGGTATGGGTGGCTTGGCCGCGGCATTGATCTCAATTATTGAATGGACGCATTTACGACACACGGGTGAAACCGTTGGATTGGGATTGTTCGTGCCCATCGTGGCCGGTCTAATTATTGGTACCGTTTCTTTTATCGGGAGTATGGTCGCTTGGGGTAAATTGAATGGCAAATTGGGCGATTTTCGCTTCCCCGCCCAACAATATATCAATGCCTTGGTCTTGGCGCTGATTTTTGTGGCCGCTTATTTTACCTTCACGGGTATCGGCAGCGATCGAATGCTGTGGTTTTATATAACAATGGTAATTGCCATCGTTTACGGATTGTTGTTTGTGTTCCCTATTGGTGGAGCCGATATGCCGGTCGTGATTTCTTTATTGAACTCGTTCACTGGTGTGGCTGCGGCTTGCGGTGGTTTCTTATACGATAATAATGTCATGTTAATGGGTGGGGTATTAGTCGGTTCTGCCGGAACTATCCTCACGGTTGTGATGACCAAAGCCATGAATCGGTCGCTTACAAACGTGCTTATCGGTATGGTGGGAAGCGGATCGAACGGCGGTGGCGCGGCAGCAGGTGCTGGAGGCAGTGTGCGCGAAGTGCAGGCTACAGATGTGGCCATTATGATGAAATATGCCCAAAAAGTCATCATTGTGCCCGGTTACGGTTTGGCTGTTGCCCAAGCCCAGCACGTGTGTCACGAGTTGGAATTGTTGCTGGAAAATGAAGGCGTAGATGTTAAATATGCCATTCACCCGGTAGCTGGTCGTATGCCCGGTCATATGAATGTTTTGTTGGCAGAAAGTAATGTTTCCTATGACAAACTCATTGAAATGGAAGACATCAATCCCGAATTCAATACCACCGATGTGGTGTTGGTTGTAGGGGCCAACGACGTGGTAAATCCCGCCGCTAAAACCGATACCACCAGTCCTATATATGGAATGCCCATCTTAGACGTCGATAATGCCAAACAAATTGTGGTGCTAAAGCGCAGTATGAAATCAGGTTATGCCGGTATCGACAATGCGTTGTTCTACGATCCTAAGTGT
>JBIKIM010000086.1:0-5471 GCA_044361605.1 Bacteroidia bacterium
ACCTGTTTCCTCATCAAGAATAGCGCGTGCTAACGAGTCTATTACATGATTCACGAATTGGCGATATTCGTTGTTAGTGATTTCGGTTTCATCCATCCAGAAACCTGTCACCGTCATTTGTTTATTAGGCTCTAGGTAAGACTGAAATACGTCTTCAGTACCTTGACCGGTATGAAAGGTCCCCGTTCTCACGTAAACCATTCCCGGAGGCTGTGGGTGTAACCAAGGACTGCGGCCTTGCACCCCAATCAAATCTCCTGTATCGCTCGGACATCCGGCAAAAAACACGGCAACCGTAGCCATAGCAAACAACCGTAAAGAACGGTTAGCCATTAGCCCTTTAGGCAATTTCAATGCTCTTTTAGTGGCGAAGAAATCCATCAATTGGTTTTTCATTATAATGTTATTTCGTTTCAAGTGTAGTGCTTGTGAAGTTGCAAAAATATGGAAAGAACTGAATTTTCCAATTATTTTACTCATTCACGTGGTGATATAACGCTTTTGATATATGTTTATTGTATGTGGATAAACTTTTTATGGTTAATCTTTCAACGGATCGCGTACCATCCAACGCGGGTGGCGGTAAATACGTGGCGCTTTATCCGGTAGAGAAAAATTAAAACAATAATTGACCTGTAGTTCGTGGGTTCCGTTGCTGGTTCTTCGTATATTGGATAACGTGATATCATAAGAATAACCTACACGCAGCGTTTGTTGCTGTCCGGATGCATTTCCAGGAATTGGAGGATAAAATCCCACCATTATACTCAAGGCATCAACACCGGCTACATAAGAGCGCAAGTTCAAACCCGCAGCATATAAATCGTTGTAGGTTACCATTCCTTGTAAATCCAATTCGGGTTTAATAAATCCTCCATTCTCACCCATGGCAGATTTCAATAAAAAGGCAGGTTCAAGACGCAAAGAAGGATTTCCCAAGAACTGATCTTTACGAACACCACCAGATATATACAAATTTTGTGTAGTTACAACGGTAACGGTGTTACTTCCGCCTGTAGAATAAGAAAACTCAGTTGGTAGTAAGTTAGTCATAGATATACCACCCCAAACTCCATCCAAAATATTGGGATTCATGTAATATATACCCGTACCCAAATTAATTTTGGAATCTGACGATAAACCAACCGGTATATTAGGATCGTTGGGATCGTGGTAACGCAATTTTGAACCATCTATACTTTTAGTAAGAGAAGTAACCTCCACACCTACACGGATACTAGAACCGTCGGGTAATCCGTAAGCCCCTGCCAAACCGCCTCTAAAATAGGTGCTGCTTTCATAACCTAATTGATCGGATATAAACGAAGCATACGCGCCTCCTACATTTACTTTCTCATCTTTAATTTTGAGACGAATGGGGGCAGAAAAGCCGGCGCCCAATGTTTGCGGATTCACGCCGCGCACCCGATCTCCAGTAGCTGGAAATCCATTGCCTTGTGTTCCAATTAAGGGCGATTCATCGCGGTAGCCCAACCATTGTTGATGGGTTATTGCATTGATACAAAAGTTATCGGACGCCCCTGCGTAAGCCGGGTTATACAATAACTTGTTGTACGTAAAATGCGTGTACGACGGATCTTGCTGAGCGCCCAACTGGAAAGCCGTTAGCCCAAAGAAAATCAATGCTGCCAACGCTTTTATACTTGCCATTTTTGGTATCATACGTTTCAATTGAGAACAAATATGCTGCAATTCTTCAATAATCGCAAATAAATTTGTTTTCATCGATTTATGGGCAACCTTACAGTTACGGTATTATTCGACTTTTAAAATTCGATATTGGAGCATCATTTTTTATTTAAAGTATTAAAAATCACTCACTTAAATACAAAATCAATATACTCCCCTTCACAAATCCTTTTCGAAATTCTCAAAAGTGGATAAACTGTCAAAAAAAGTGGATACTGTCTATTAAATAATCCACCATATTTGTAGACACTTAATTCAACCCTATGCCGAACATATTAGTAATAGACGACGAAGCTCCAATCCGCGAGACCCTTAAAGAAATTCTCGAATACGAAAGTTTCGAGGTTACCCTAGCAGAAAACGGAGAAAAAGGTTGGCAATTGATTCAAAAAAACGATTTTGACGTGGTTTTGTGCGACGTTAAAATGCCTGGAATTGACGGTGTAGCGCTTCTTGAACGCGTTCAAGCGCTAAAACCACATATACCCATGATCATGATTTCGGGACATGGCAACGTAGAGATGGCTATTGAAAGTACCAGAAAAGGCGCCTTCGATTTCATTACCAAGCCCCCCGATTTAAATCGCTTATTAATTACATTGCGTAACGCAATAGACCGCAGCAACTTGGTGGTTGAAACCACACACCTGAAACGTAAAGTTGCTAAAACCTTCGACATCATTGGGGAAACTCCCGCCATTACTAAAATAAAAGATACCATCGAAAAGGTTGCCCCTACCGAAGCACGCGTACTTATAACCGGAGAAAATGGTACCGGTAAAGAATTGGTAGCCAGGTGGCTGCATGAAAGAAGCACCCGTGCCAATCAACCACTCGTTGAAGTCAACTGTGCGTCTATACCCACTGAACTTATTGAAAGCGAATTGTTCGGACATGAAAAAGGGAGCTTTACCTCGGCTATACGCCAGCGAATTGGAAAATTCGAACAAGCCCACGGCGGCACCTTATTCCTCGATGAAATAGGCGATATGAGTCTTACCGCTCAAGCCAAAGTCCTGAGGGCCATTCAAGAAGGTCGGATTTCTCGTGTGGGCGGCGACAAAGAAATCAAAGTAGATGTGCGCATCGTGGCGGCCACCAATAAAAATTTGTTGGAAGAAATTGAACACGGTCGCTTCAGAATGGATTTATACCACCGCCTTTCTGTTATTCTGATCCATGTGCCCACCTTGAACGAGCGTGTCGATGACATTCCTTTAATTGCCCATAAATTTTTGGACGAAATTTGTGCCGAAAATGGCTTCCCCAGAAAAGATTTTACGGTAGACGGGTATGCCGCATTGAAAGAAGTCAATTGGACCGGTAATATTCGAGAACTGCGAAACGTTATTGAGCGCTTGGTTATATTATCCGGAAAAGACATTACGGGAGATGACGTATTTATGTATAGCAATCCGGCACAACGGGGATCGGATCCGTTTGGCGTGGTAGACGATTATAAAACCCTACAAGAATTTAGGGATTGGGCTGAAAAAGTATTTATCGAACGGAAATTGATTCAAAACCAATGGAATGTGGCCAAAACGGCCGCTGAAATTGACATTCAACGGAGTCACCTCTATAATAAGATAGACAAATACAGCTTAAAACGCCGTTAATGCCCTTCCAAACTGCAATTGGTACGCAAATTTCTGAGGCTGTTAAATGGCTGCAAGAGGGCCAAATAGTGGGTATTCCTACCGAAACGGTTTACGGTTTAGCGGGAAATGGTTTTAATACGCAGGCGGTCAGCCGAATTTTTGAAGCCAAAAACCGGCCTTTTTTTGATCCGTTAATCCTGCACGTAGCCGATTTATCTTCGGTGTACAGCTGTGTTCGGGAATTTCCCGAAGAGGCGAAAAAACTCGCTGAGGCATTTTGGCCTGGACCCTTAACCTTAGTGTTGCCTAAATCGCAACAGGTTCCCGATTTGGTTACCGCAGGTAGCGACGCGGTGGCCGTGCGAATTCCCCAACATCCCATGGCCTTGGCCTTGTTACAAGAACTCTCCTACCCCCTTGCCGCACCCTCCGCCAATCCTTTCACCTACGTTAGTCCAACCACTGCCCAACATGTTTATGACCAGTTGCAAGGTAAAATTCCTTATATATTAGACGGGGGAAACGCCACAATAGGACTTGAGTCGACCATAGTATCGTTTGCCGACGGGCCCGCGCGGGTTCTTCGATTGGGTGGGATTTCTCTGGAAGCACTTTGGACGGTATTGCCCGAATTGCAAATAGACATCCAATTCGCACCTAAAGGAACCGAAAGTCCGGGGCAACTGGATCACCACTATGCGCCTCGTTGCGCGCTTATTCCCTTAGATTCTCTCACTGAAAAACCAGACGAACAGGCACACTTATTGTTGTTTTCCCAAAAGCCCGGAGGCCCAGCAGGATCTCATATTCATTATTTAACACCAAAAGGAGATTTAAATGAAGCGGCCGCAGCTTTGTTTTCTTTGCTTCGTTCCTTTGACGATCGGCAATTAGATCGGGTCTATTTTGAGTGGGCTCCAAACGAAGGTTTAGGTCGTGCAATTAATGACCGACTTTCGCGGGCTCAGAAAAAGTAGCGTTAATCGGTTAAAAAACACCCATTTAACATAAAACCAATTAAAACGAGCTCTAGAAAAAGTATTACTCGGTGATGATTTGATCTTCCGCTTCTTCTTCCAAAAATTCCAAGGTATTATCCAGCACCAACCAAAATGCTTCGGTGGCTTCTACCAAACTAACCATAGGATGTTTGGCCCCATAGGTGTGGTCTTGGTTGTCCACTTTTATAAAAATGGCATGTTTGCAGGCCTCGGCTAACTTTTCAGCACTTGAAAATGGCACCGCTTGATCGGCTGTTCCATGAATAATTAGCGCGGGCTTATCTAATTTTCTAGCGGCAATTATGATATCATAGGATGCTTTATGGGCTAAATACTCCTCGTAAATGAGCCACTTCATGGGCATTTCCTGGTGTGTACGGGTATTGGTAATATGCGTTAGGCCGTCTTTTTGCCACGCGTCTTTATCGATTCCTTTGAACAAATTTTCGTAGGTATGAATGGACGACCAAGAAACTATTTTCCTCACGTATTGGGGAAATAGGGCGCTAAATACCCATACGTTACCGCCGCCTCTACTATGCCCGATCCAATCTAATTTTTCAGGGTGCAAGTGATAGACCTCGGTAGCCTCTTCTTGAATCCAGCGGGCAATCGACTCTAAATCTCGCAATTCTTGTCCGATGGTGTTTTCCGCAAATAGGTCCAAACTGTCAAAATCGCGTTGATCCACGCCGTTATGACTGTGATTGAAAGTGAGTAAAGCCCGATTTTCTGTTACTAAAAACTCGTGGATATGGGGGACAAATCCCCAATTTTTAAATCCTTTGAACCCGTGGCAATAAATGCTCACGCTGAGTTTTTCGGTACCCGGCATTTCGGGTAAAAACAAATCGACGGCCATATTATGACCGTCGATTGTTTGAATTTGGGTATGAATGATTCTATTCACGTGGTGCCCAGGACCGGAGTCGAACCGGTACGGGTTTAAGCCCACTGGTGTTTGAGACCAGCGCGTCTACCAATTCCGCCACCTGGGCTTCCTTTAAAGGAATGCAAAAATAACACTTTACATGAAATTAACAATGCAATTTTAAACGAATTATACAATTTGTTTTCGCGGCCACTCCACAATTTCGAGGTTTTTAATACTTCCGCTTTCAATTTCAAATCGCAAAGCCGTCCGAACTGCATGAAAACC
>JBIKIM010000087.1:0-5459 GCA_044361605.1 Bacteroidia bacterium
AGTAGCCAATATTGAAAAAGTCACCTCCTTAAAATGGTTCCATCAGTTTGATCCTAAAAACTTGATAAAAGAAATCCATCGCTTTGAAGAAATCACGACCGAACTAACCTTTGTGGTGCGGGTATCGTTCTTTATTATTTTCGGATTTACCATAGACTTGCCCTCTTTACTTAATTTAAATTCCCTCGCCTTGGCTGCTATAATTTTTGCCATGATTGTACTGTTGCGCATTTTACAATTGCTGTTCCTGCGGTTGCCCGTTTTTCCGTTGGCATTTGTAGCTCCCCGGGGCCTGATTACCGTATTGCTTTTTATCAGTATCCCGGCTTCACAAACCCTCGATATCGTCAATCAGACTTTGATTACTCAAATTATCTTAATGACCTCTTTGTTTATGATGGGTGCAACTTTGTTTTCCAAAAACCAATCGAAATCGCTTCCCGAAAAAGAAAATCCCCAAGAAAAAATTGATATCCTACATAATAGCCCTGTATAAAATCGGGTTTAATTCTATTTAATAGGAATTTTTTGACATAAATTTGATTTGTTACCCTTGCGGTTTAATTATTTTTAAAACACTCATTTTCAATTGTTTGTGTTGTTTTTGTAAATTTAACAATAACTAAATACTTGACAGACAAGCCGATGAATCACTTGCTTCTTTCGATAGAAAGTGTACTTTTGACACCTTGATAATTCCAAACTGTATGAAACGTATAATACCAACCATGCTGTTAACATTGGCCTTTACTGCCTTTTCTGCTTCGGCACAAAATGCAATTTTCAAAGGCTCCGTTAGAAGCGCTTCAGACTCAAAGCTAGCAGAGGCAACCGTTAAGGACCGCACCACTGGTATTTCAGTCAAAACAGATGCAACAGGTTCATTTCGCATGACGCTTAGCCCTGGAACGCATGAAATTCGCATCAGCAAATCCGATTTTGAAAGCATTACCGATATTATCGTTTTGAGCGAAAACGAAACGCTCGAAAAAGAGTACAAACTGCAACCCGAAGCCGAGGATATCGGTGAAGTCGTAATTGTAGGTTATGGAACTTCTCGAAGAAAGGACCTAACAGGTTCTGTAAGTTCCCTAAAAGGCAAAGAGGTTATCGATATGCCTGCACCTAGTTTTGAAGCCGCATTGCAAGGTAAAGCCGCCGGTGTTCAAATCACGATGGGTTCAGGGGTAGCAGGTTCAGGAAGTTTGGTACGGGTACGGGGGGTAGCTTCCATTTCCGCCAGCGGCGACCCGCTCTATATTGTTGATGGAATTCCCATTAGCCAAGATTACTTTCTCAATGGCAACAACGGTGGTTTTAATAACAACCCCTTAGCGACCATCAATCCAAACGATATTGAATCAATCGAGATTTTAAAAGATGCAGCCGCGACAGCCATTTACGGATCGCGGGGTTCCAACGGTGTTATTTTAATTTCCACCAAACGAGCAAAAAAATCAGGACTTAAATTCGAGTTTACCTCGCGTGTGGGTAATTCACAACCCACCTTTAAGCCCCAAATGTTGAATTCCTCTGAGTACCTCCAAATGTATCAGGAAGCTTGGGAAAACGATGGCGGTGTGGGATTAGCGCCCCTTCCCAATAACCTTTCTTGGGATGACGCGCGAAAAAACAATACCAACTGGATCGACGAAACCATGGCCACGGGAATTAAACAATTATATTCCTTGGGAACAACCTACCGAAAAGGCAAATTGGGTGTTTATATGGGACTTACGTGGGAAGATAATGGAAGCTTTGTTATCGGAAGTAATTACGACCGAAAAGCAGCCCGCGTAAACATCGACTGGGAACCTATCAAGAATTTGACCTTAACAGCCAGCACCTCCTTGACCCAAGGGGTCAATACCCGTGTAGACGGAGCATGGAGCGGCGGATTTGGGGCGGCTATGAGTACCGCATTGCCCATATATCCCATTTATGACACTTCCGGTGCCTACTGGAATTCCGGTAATGGCAGTTGGAATCCAGTGGCCATCCGCAATCTAAAAGACTGGAGAACCACCGAATACCGAAGCATCAATAACCTCAAGGCCAGCTACCGCGTAAACGACAAATGGTCCATTACCGCCTTCGGCGCCATCGATTATATGGACTTTTACGAAGACATCTACGAACCTAAAGCCATGATTAATACCAATCACGCCGGTATTGCCAAGCGCTCACCCCGCCAAACGTTTAACTACAACTACAACTTGGTAACCAATTACCAAATCTTAGACAGTCGGGTGCATTCATTAAGCGCCATGGCCGGAATGGAATTTCAAAAAAGCACAGTTGGTTCGCGTTTTATAGAAGTTTCCGACGCCAATCAGGCCTTGTATAAAGGCGAAAGTTTCGGAGCGCTTTCGGCTCGAATTGAACGAGAAAATCCTACAGAAGCCTTCGCGTTTCTCAGTTATTTTACCCGTTGGAATTATAAATATATGGGTAAGTACATTCTGGAATTCACCATGCGTGCTGATGGATCTTCTCGCTTCGGACCCAATAATGCCTTTGGATACTTTCCCGCCGTTTCAGGTGCTTGGCTGTTGAATGAAGAAGCCTTTATGCGCAATATTTGGGGAAAAACCAATACCTTGAAAATGCGCGCGAGCTTTGGTAGAACCGGTAATACGCCGAACCAAAACTACGCATGGCGCGGAACCTTTACCCCAGCCCAAAACTCTTATGGGTACAACGGAAATCCCAGTATTTTCCCAACCCGCTTGCCCAATCCCGACTTAAAATGGGAAACAAGCGATGTGTTAGATCTTTCAATTGAAGGCGGCATCTTAAAAAATAGATTTACTTGGGAAATTGCCTATTACAACAAAACCACCAATGGGGTAATCTTAGACCTTGCGGTACCCCGCTCGCTTGGATTCTCCTCCTATTACGATAACGTAGGCGCCGTGAATAATTCAGGTATTGAGTTTTCCTTCACGTCTACCAATATTCGCACCGAGAATTTCTCTTGGAAAACCCAATTCAACATAGCCCGTAACTACAATAAAATTTTAGACATTGGTGTATATACCCAAGACGCTGTTTCTGGGGGAACCAACGATACCCGCGTGGTGGTTGGAGAACCTATTGGAACGAATTATATTGTGCGATTCGCCCGCGTTGACAAAGAAACCGGTCGTCCTGTATACTTAGATGCAGATGGCAACGAAACCTTCACGTGGAGCAACGAAAATCGCGTTTCTGTAGGAAGCGTATTGCCCAAAGCGGTAGGCGGATTTACCAATACCTTCACCTATAAGAGCTGGAATTTGAACCTGCTATTTGTTTACAAAATTGGCGGCAATATCTACAACTCTTCTGCGAAACGTCAAAATGGGGTGGTTACCGATTGGAACATGACCACCGATTATTACAACCATTGGAGAAAGCCCGGCGACGAAGCGAAGTATCCCAAATTATCGCTGCAAACCGAACAATACGGCCTTCCTCCGGATCCTTATCAATACAATACCACGTTATTCCTAGAAGACGGATCTTACATGCGATTGCGAAATATTAGTTTGAGTTACCGCCTGCCCGCTAGTTGGTTCGGTAAAGCAATCGACAACGCGCAAATCACATTCACCGGTGTTAATCTACTTACATTTACTAATTTCACGGGTGGCGATCCTGAAATTGCCCGCGACTTTGAAAATCCCGCCGATAGAAACATGTCTTCCAACATTACCTATCTCACCGCGCCTCAAGAAAAATCATACAACCTAACCCTTAACTTAACCTTTTAAACATGAAAACATACACACGCCTCCTAATGATAACGGTCCTAACTGCCGTTATTGGAACCGGAACTTCATGTAAAAAAATGCTCGATTTGCGTCCGGAAAATTTAACCTTGAGCGAAGATGCATTAAAAACCCCCGAAGACATCAAGGCATTATTGAATTCCTGCTACGACGAATTCGCCAATTTAATGAACGGTTCGGTTCAAAACTACCACGAATTATTGGGAGAAAATTTATCGGAACCCCAGAATTCTGCCGGTAGCCTGTACTATACCATATTCAACCGCGGTACCTTTTCATTTAGAACGGCCGACCGTGAATACTTGGATTTTTACAATTGTATTTTACGCATCAATACCATTTTTGACAACATAGACTTGATAGAAGGACTTCCCCAAGAAGAAAAAACACGGATTATGGGCGAAGGGCATTTCTTACGGGCTTGGTGCCATTGGGAATTGGTGAAATTATGGGCGCAACCTTACGGATATACCGCCGATAATTCGCATCCTGGAGTGCCCATACGCCTGAAAGCCGATAAAAACATCGAACTCAGAAGCAGCGTGGGGGCTGTATACAATCAGGTTTTAAGCGACTTGAATACGGCGCTAGGCATGTTGCCCAACGACAACGGAAACTACGCAAATACCGATGCCGCTAAAGCGTTAAAAGCGAAAGTGCTTTTCTTTATGAACGACCATGTGGAAGCGGTAAAAATCACCACTGAATTGGTAAGTTCTAATAAGTACCGCTTTTCTGACAGCTTGAATCGCTATACCCAAGGAGCTCCCGAAGAAGTGATTTTTCAGCTAATTAGCACCAATATCAACGACAATCGCGCCAGCGCTTTTATCAATAACTACCGCTCCGATAACAACCCCAATCCTGCGCTCAAACCTTCCGCTAGCTTTATGAAAGAAGCAATGGACCCTAATGACCGCCGACGTGCGTTCTACGAAGTAAAGAACGAGGGTAAATCCAACCAGTTTTTTGTAACCCACAAGTTTGACAAAGACGTTTTCAATGTGCCTTTATTGAATTTTTCGGACATTGCTTTGATGCATGCCGAGAGTATTGTAGAAACCGGAGGCGATTTATTGGTTGCCATTGCCATTACCGATGCCATTCGAAAAAGGGCGTACGATACGAATTTCGTAGCGCTTAATCCTACCATTACTAATACCGCTTTAAAAACGGAGATTCAAAAACAACGCAAATTGGAGTTTGCTTTCGAAGGCGATTGGACACAGCATTTGCGTCGCCGCGGCGCTGCCGGCGAAACGATTACCATACGTCAATCGCCATGGAGCTGCCCCGGAATGCTCATACAATTTCCCATGTCAGAAAGAACCGCTGGCTTTATTTTTAACGAAGAAGGAGGATGTAACTAATGAAAAAACCATTTATTTTAGCCCTAATCGCCACCGCTTTGGCCTTCGGCGCTTGTGAAAAATCACGCGATGAAATTTATGCGCCATCGAGTAAAATTGAAGGCATTAATGCCACTTGGGTACTCGCAGAGGTGCATCAGTACGACCCAAAAGATATCGAAAAAGAAAATGTACTCGACGTAAGCGAAATGTTTACGGATAGGGTCATCGAATTGACGGTCAATTCCCAAGACTTTACCTACACCTTTAATGGGACCGACCCACTTTACATAGGCACTTCAGGAATTTGGGCGTTTGACAATAACGAGGCCCCTAG
>JBIKIM010000001.1:0-17952 GCA_044361605.1 Bacteroidia bacterium
CATATCCTTTTTTGCCGCTCGTGCAGCGTCTGCCGCGCTTGGAGCAGCGACAGCCACACTTGGAGTAGCAGCAGCCGCCGCAACACTTGGAGCAGCAGCAGGAGCCGCAACACTTGGAGCGGCAGCAGGAGCTGCACTTGCCCCTGCAACGCTTGCGGCTGGAGCATTAGGTAGCGCAGTTGGAGCCGCTGGTGTGGCCGCCGGTGTAGCCGTTGCAGCGGCGGCTTGTGGAGCAGCCGCGCTCTGTTGATTTAATAATTCGGGATCAGGCATATTAGTCAGTGTAAACAGTTATCTGCGCTAAAAACACGCAAATACTTTTAGCAAAAGAAACGAGGATCTTCCTAATTAGGGTTGTTTCGGAAATCTATTGTGGAAAACTTCAAAACTTTCTTGAAGAATTAGTTCTTCCGTTCCTCCTCCGCAATCGCCTCCTCCAATGTTTTACGGCGTATAACCTCACTATTCGCACCCAATTCCCTCAAAATAATTTGTTTCACGATATTCACAATTTGACCGCCTACTAACTTGTATTCTTTAGCAACGACCCGCAAATCAATATCGGCAGCCAAAGGCAAGGTGCCTTTCAACGCTTTCTTCCATAAATCAAATCGATACTCAAAATCAGGCGCCTCGAAATAAATCATCTTTTGAAATCGCCTCAAAAAGGCCTCATCGATGGTGGATTTTAAATTCGTGGCTAAAATCAATACCCCAGGATGGTCTTCCATTTGCTGCAACAAAAACCCCACCTGTTGATTTCCATACCGCTCGTTCGACTGTCCGGATTGCGTTCGTTTTCCAAACAAAGACTCGCCCTCATCGAAAAACAAAATCCAATTCTTATTCCGCGCTTGTTTGAACAGATTACCAATGTTCTTTTCGGTTTCCCCAATATATTTTGAACTTAACTGCGATAAATCGATTCGATACACATCGCGGTTATACTTTTTACCAATCAATCCTGCCACTAGGGTTTTCCCTGTTCCTGAGGGACCATAAAAAACAACCTTATATCCTTCTTTGATTTTATGGCCTAAATCCATTTCGCCGAAGAGGGTTTCTTCATACTCCAACCACAATTCTATATCTCGTATTTCTCTAATAAGTTCTTTGGAAATTACCAAATCGGACCATTCCATATTGGTATTGACCAATGATGCGGGAAATTGACTCGAATAATTGGGTTTGGTGGCTATTCCCTTGGAGAATATTTCCATGTAATCGCTACTCAATGAAAAGGGCTGGAAACTTAAGGGCAAATTAGGTTCTTTATAATCGAAGACTAATATTCCTTTGGCGAAAAGCCAATGTTCCTGAGTCAAACAATGCAAAACCTGCATACGTTCTTGCACGCTTCCATTGGTAAGAAGAAAAATCGCTGTTTCTCCGGTTGGTAAAAATGGGGACTGCGCCGTTCCAATAATTCCCCCGATACGGGTTTCGGTAAAATTAAAATCTTTAGCGGCCTTTATGAGAGGGTCAAAAACATGCGGTTTAAAATACAAAGCCGCTCCAATAATGAGTAAGCCCCGTTCAATGCCTGAGGGTTTCCACAAGGCTAAATTCTGACCGTAAAACCCAATATCTCCGAAAATCGGCGGGGATATTCCCCCTTCGTTTTCAATATGATGGATCAATTCTTCTGAGGCCTTGCCCAATTGATATTGAATCAGATTTTCCAACCACAGGAGGTCGTTTTCAATGTCTTGCACGTGCGACTTTACAAAATCCATGAGGGTTTCAATAATACGACCGAAATTGCGCGTCACAGACCTTATTCAAAAAAATATCGGGTGTAGGTCCAAAAAAACATCGGGTATAGACCCAAAAAATATCCTATTTGTATACTATAAATAGCGCACACCCATAATTTTTCATATCTTTCCCTCAAATTCACTTGATTTGTAATACTTGCTAAAATGAATCCAGATCGCTTCTTCAAACAAATGGAACTTCGAACCGAGCGCGAGCTCTATCGAAAGAGTTTCCGTGCCGTATTAGATTCCCAAGATTCATTGATGAAAAAGTTCGAGAACAATAAACGTGAGCGGTTCAAACAAGGATTCGCACGCGAGGTCAAATGGTTCTTTCTTACTCTTTTGCTAGCGCCCGTTTTGGCCTTCATTTTTTATTACCTTTTTGCCAATATCATACCGAACCAATTAATTGATTTGGCCATTTATTTCGATGGAATAGAAACTTTGTTTTTTGTAATTCTCGGCTTTTGCTTTTTCAGCATTTACTTGACACGCCTTATTCTCTGGGCTCTTAAAAAATAACGCTCATGGTTTACGATGTATTGCAAGCAATCAGCAACGAACTCAACAACCACTTAAAATACGAAATGAACAGCACCGAAGACGTGGTTGTTCTATCCAATTTGGTCGATATGAATGGGGGAAAAGCCCTCCAAACAGAGAATCAAATCCATGTGCAATTGGTGCGCATTGAGGAAGACAGAACCCTCAATCGAGCCGGTGGATTTCGGGGCTTGCCCTCTGAATCAGGTCCAAGATTATTTCATGCCTACATAATTTTTGCAGCAAATTTCTCTGGAAAACAATACCCTACGGGACTTAAATACCTAAATACGATACTCCAATACTTTGTTTCTAACCCTACTTTATCTTCTTCCAATTTGAGCGATTTCCCCAGTCAAATTGATATACTCGCCATAGAACTTAAAAACTTGGAGGAACGAGAACTTAGCAACTTATGGGGATCATTAGGTGCTAAGCTATTACCGCATCTTTACTATAAAGTTTCACTCATTCCCGTATTCAAAGAAAGTGGCTTTGCTCGTAACGCACCGGTCATTAGTGGAATTGCGCCTAATCTGCTGCGTAAATGAGATACCTACCGTGGCTCCATATAGAAAGCACCCATCCGGTTTTCCGATCTGGATCCATGGATTGTTTGGCATTTTTCCCTAGTGAAAACTCCCAAACATGGCTCCGAAATCACCGCTGTATTTGGAAAATGTGGCAAAATCGTTTGACTATTTCAATCGAAGAAGACCCTCATAATCCCGGCCTGCCTATGATACTTCCGACTGCTTCGGCCATTGAATTATCGATTTACATCGGAATTAATGACCTTAGCTATGCGTTGTATACGGAAATTGATGATTCTCCGATTCACTATACCCAACACCACTATTATACGGACATTCTAGGGGTAGAAAGTATCAACCAAGAAATTCTACTCAATCATTCAGAAATTAGAGAAAAAGTTAAGGCTATTGCTTTGCCAAAACCCTACCAAAAGATGGGTGTCTTGCACATTCTTATCGCTAAACCACAAGCTTTCTTTTCTCAAATAAAAAATAAGGTTGCACATCAAATTAGATTTCTTTGTGAAGAAAAAAAGTACCAAGTTTGTTATGTAGTAAAACACAGCTACCCCCCCGAAGGGATGCCTGTTTTGGTACAAGAGGAAACCGAAAAGGTTCACTTCAATGAGTTAGACGTGGAAAACGACGAATACCTCTTTTTGATCTCCAAAGAAGAAGTTCCCCTATCGGGACTTGCTGATTTAAGTTGCTTTTGCATAGGAACTTACAACGGCGAAGAATCGGCTCGATTAAAATGCAAGGCGCAAAAATTTTCACTGAATGACCTGACGACGCATCCTACTTATCCACACAAGTATATTTTATTGCGAGAAATAAAATACTGATGATCTAGATTTGCCTTAGATCGTAAAAATTAGTATAACAAAAAAATATATCAAAAAATGGCAAATTACAAAACTCCAGGTGTGTATGTAGAGGAAATCTCTACTTTACCTCCTTCCGTTGGCCAGGTACCAACAGCCGTACCCGCTTTCGTAGGGTACACGCACAAAGCAATTAAAGGTGGCGCAAGCGTTCAACAGGAAGCTGTGCACATCACTTCTATGTTGGATTATGTTGACTTTTTCGGTGGTGGCTATGTACCCCAAGAAATCAATGTATCCTTGAACGGTTCATTGCAAGTTGAAAACATCAAACTTGACAAACAATTTTTCATGTACGACACGGTACGTTTGTTCTTCTCTAACGGGGGTGGCGAATGTTACATCGTTTCTGTTGGTGGATACAACGACGACATCGAGTACGATGCCCTACAAGAGGGAATGAATGCAATCAAACGCGAAAATCAACCCACTATCTTGGCCAGTCCAGATGCAGTTTTGTTGAAAAAAGCCGATGAGTGCTACAGCCTACAACAACAAATGTTGATGCAGTGTGCTGAAATGCAAAATCGTTTTGCTGTATTAGACGTTTACGAAGGATATATCAATCGTAAAGACAAAGACATCGTTTTGAATTTCCGCAACGGTGTTGGAGTAAATAACTTAAAGTACGGTGCTGCTTATTACCCATGGGTTTACAATGCATTGCCACACAAATACAACCACGAAACCATCAAAATTCAAGTTAATGGTGACGATAAGCGCTTAGAAGAAATTTGCTCTCATCCGATCTCCGTTAAAAACTTGAACATGGCTGTTATCGATCACGCCCGTGTGAAGGAATTCTCAAACGAGAAAAACTACAAATCAGGTTTAACCGATATTCTAGATAATATTAGTGGCGAAGAAGCAAATTATGCAGGCGCTACTACTTACTTAGGTGAGCAGTTCAAAGCCCTTTACGACTTTGCAACTTCATTCTTCAATAGCGCGGCTATTTCTAATGAAATGGGCGTTAAAGTAAACGCAAGCTCTAAGTTTTCTGGCTTATTGAAAAACTTCGCAAGCTTTGATGCCGCTGTTGGCGCAGGTGCTTTTAGTGCCGATAATTATCCAACCTTAGACTTAGGCGAACCTGTTCCCTTAGCTTCTATTGCTGGTGCCGATAGCGATGCGTTAAAAAACAAGCTTACTAAAGAAACCGCTTATTTGATTGGTTCTGAATTGCGTTCCGTTTTGGATAGCATTTTAGAAGATGCCGATTCAATTAAAGTGAATTTGGGTAAAATTGCTTACGATTACAATCCTTTGTTGCAAAATATCGTTAACGAAATTTACAAGGAACTTTCTAAAATCACCCCTTCTGGTGCTATCGCTGGTGTTTATGCCATGGTAGATAACCAACGCGGCGTATGGAAAGCTCCTGCTAACGTAAGTTTGGCTGGTGTATCTCGCCCGATTTTCAAAATCGACGACCGCGCTCAGGAAGATCTTAACGTTGACGTAATTAGCGGTAAGAGCGTTAATGCGATCCGCTCATTTACAGGAAAAGGAACTCTAGTATGGGGCGCTCGTACCCTAGCAGGTAACGACAACGAATGGCGCTATGTACCTGTACGTCGTTTCTTCAACATGGTTGAAGACAGCGTTCGTAATGCAACAGGTTGGGCCGTATTCGAACCTAACGATGCCTCTACTTGGATCCGCGTAAAAGCTATGATCGAAAACTATCTAACCAATCTTTGGAAAGCAGGCGCAATGGCCGGTGCAAGCGCCGATCAAGCCTTCTTCGTAAATATTGGATTGGGTACTACTATGTCGAGCGTCGATATCCTTGAAGGAAGAATGAATATCGAAATCGGTATGTCGGTTGTACGTCCTGCGGAATTCATTATTTTGAAATTCTCTCACAAGTTACAAGAATCCTAAGTCTAACCTCAACATTTAAAAAACGTTAAAAAAATATAGTTATGGCAGATCCAAATTATCCATTACCAAGGTTTCACTTTAGAGTGACCTTTGACAGTACGGTGATCAACTGCAGTGAAGTTACCGGACTGAACACCGAACTCGATGTAATCGAGTATCGCGATGGAGCCAGCGTACTTTTCAGCACCCAAAAAATGTCCGGATTAAGAAAATTCGGTGATATCGTAATCAAAAAAGGTGTTTTCGATAGCGACCAAGCCTATTGGGATTGGTACAGTTCAGTAGAAATGAATACGCCATTGCGTAAAACCGTTACTATCGAATTGCTAGACGAAACCCATTCACCGGTTATGACTTGGGCTTTAACCAATGCTTGGCCAAAGAAAGTAGAAAACCCTGATTTTAAATCAGACGCAAGTGAAGTAGCCGTTGAAACGATTACCCTCGTACACGAAGGTTTATCGTTAGCTTAATCGGTTAACTCATGAGTAGTCCTGATCTTCCATTAATAGGTTTCCATTTTCGGGTTGACTTCATTTTAACTAAAAAAGCGAAGTCACTAGAAGGTCGTTTTCAAAAAATTGACGGCATCAACAGAATATGGGAATTCGAAAAAAAAATGGAAGGTGAGAATTCAGTAGAAATTAAGTCCCCCCTTCGCACCAAAGAGGGAAACCTCACGTTGCGAAGGGGACTTATTGTTCAAAAAACGACTTCAGCGATGGAATCCGCTGGATTTTTCGATTTACTCGCTTGGTTCGATGAGAACCTAACCGAGAATCGCCGTATCCCAATTCCACTAGTCGTTAGTGCCTTAAATGCCGACCACAATCCTGTACAATCGTGGTTTTTTTATAATACCTATCCCGTTTCTTGGTCCACATCTGGATTTGATGCCATGAACGGATCCTCCATCATAATGGAAGAAATTGTACTCAATTATGATGGCTTCAAACAAGTGAATACGAGTGGCTTAACTGCTTCAGGCATATACGCTAGAGCCAAAACAGAACTCAGCTCATAAGTCCTTAATTATTCTAAGAATGACAGAAATCAAAAAATTAGTCATAAAAGCCACATTATCCAATGGCGAGAACACCACAAAAAAGGATGATAAAGGGCAAAAAACATTAGATATTGAAGCACTTGGAGAAAAACTGTTTGATTTAAAGGTCGAAATTGCCGATTTGGTAGACCGTAAAATAGAACAATACCATAGAAAACAGAATAAACATTAACTTCGAAGGAAATGTCGGAAACGAACTTCAATTACTTCGAAATTGCGGCTTATCAAGACGTAGATTGCAGCACCGCCGTTGCGCCTCAAAAAGGGTCTGACGTTTTTGATAGCAGCGTCATGCTCTATCGCTTTCCCTTTAATCCTAGTTCGCTTAAAATAGGAACAACCCATAATTATAACATCTCCCAACCCTTTGGTTACTCCGGAATCAATCCCAAGTTTATTGCTACAAAACCGCGCTTAGTTAATGTTGAGTTGGTAATTGATCCCTCGGCCGAACCCCTGTATACGTACAGCGAAGACACCGGTATTCCTGTAAAGGAAACCGAAAAAACACTGTCGGAAAGAATGGCCATTTTTGACGCACTTGTGGGGTATAATTCTACTTCACACAGGCCTAATTACCTAAAACTTTCTTGGGGAACAACCCTTTTAATGAAAACCACCTTGAAAGAATTCCATGTGATCTACGGTCGTTTTAATGAAAAAGGGGAGCCCACACGCGCCAATATTCAAGCAGAATTCTTAGAGGTAATTTCCACCACCAAAATGCTTACGGCCCAAGGTCGACAATCGCCCGATGTGAGTCATATGATTGAAGTTCAAGAAGGCGATACACTGCCACATTTGTGTGAGCGCATTTATGGCGATAAAAAATATTATGTTGAAATTGCTCAATTAAACGGGTTAAAATCACTCCGAAAACTCAGTCTAGGAACGCAGTTGTATTTCCCTCCATTGAAGTAATATGCCAGATACATTAAAAGATTACGAAACCGCAACGGCAGAAATCACAATTGCAGGCGCCGTTTCAAAATTGTCTACGCACATACAAACCATACGTGTCGAAAAACGCATTAATAAAATTGCCCGTGCTGAAATTGCCATTAATGACGGAGATGTATCCGAACAAAAATTCACGCTTTTTGAAGCCAATTCCTTTGCTATAGGAGATGATATTATTATCAAAGCTGGTGGCGATGCTACCACGTTAATTCAAATTTTCAAGGGCGTTATATCAGGTGTTTCAACCCAAATCGTACACAAAAAAAGTATCGTTACCATCGAATGTTTAGATAAAGCCATTGGCATGTGTAAAGGACGCAAAACCGATGTTTTCCTCAATAAAAAAGACGATGCCATAATTAAAGAATTAATTGCCAAGACCACCGGATTAACAGCTACCGCAGATGCCTGCACGATTACGCACGAGAAACTCGTTCAATATGGCATTTCCGATTGGGATTTTATGATCATGCGGGCCGAGGCCAATGGTTTATTGGTTTATAATGCCGACGCCGCCGTATCAGTCAAAAAACCCGTACTTACCGCCGCGGCTACGGCCACCTTTTCTTACGGAAAAGATGTATTGGCTTTTGAATCTCAAACAACAGGTGAATTTGCTATCAGCGAATTTGAAGTAACCCATTGGGATTACGATACGAGTACGGTAAAAGTAGGTAAGTCAAGTGAAAGCGGAACCCTTAGCACCCCAACAGGCGTACTTTTCACCAAAGTAAAGGCGTTTGCAAGCCCAACGGCCGTAGGACTTACCACATCTGGTATGCACAAAGCCGATCAACATAAAGAAATTCTAAACGCCAAGGTCATTCGTTCCTACCTCGCTTCCCAAAGAGGTTCGGTTACTGTACCTGGTAATATTACACCCGTTTTAGGTGACATAATTGAAATTACAGGCCTCGGAAAATTGGCAGGAAAATTCTTTGTTTCTGGAATTGAACATAATGTTTTTGAGGGCCAATTTGTTACGAACTATGAATTTGGGATCGACGAAAAAACCCATTTTGAAAAATATCCCTCTATCCATAACGATAGCATCGCCTCGTATTCGGGCTATGCCCATGGCGTGCAACTTGGCTCGGTAACCAAGCTCGATGGAGATCCCCTATCCCAACAACGCATCCAAGTAAAGTTGCCCGTTTTTGGTTCCGACGCTTTGTTTTGGGCCCGATTGAGTTTCCCTGATGCAGGAAAAGACCGAGGTATTTTCTTTGTTCCTGAGGTTGGCGACGAAGTCGTGGTTTCATTCTTTGATGGCGATCCCGCTCAACCGGTTATTTTAGGTACCCTATACAACAAAACCAATACCGCTCCTGCAACCATAACCGCCAAAAACGAGAAACGAATTATCCAATCCAAAAGTAAGGTTATTATAGAATTCGACGAAACCAAGAAAAATCTCACCCTAAAAACGCCCGCAGGAAATTCCATACTCATGGATGATGCCGCCGGAATTACCATCACCGACAAAAATGGGAATTCTATAGAAATGGGAAGTACGGGCATCACCCTAAATACGACCAAAGAAATTTTCTTAAAAGCGACTAAAGGTATAAGTGTTACTGCTAGTGCAGGACCCGTTAAACTTTCAGGATTGGAAATTGCGGGGGAAGCAAAAACAACGCTTAAATTAGCGGGTAAAGCCACTGCCGAAGTTACCGCTTCGGGTATATTAACACTTAAAGGCGGCCTTGTCAAAATAAACTAAACATATGCTACCAGCAGCTCGAATAACCGACTTACACGTGTGTCCTATGCAAACACCAGGCATCGTACCAATTCCTCACGTAGGCGGACCCATAGTAGGTCCAGGTGCCGCTACCGTTCTTATTGGTGGTTTACCCGCCGCCGTTGAGGGCGATATGTGTGTGTGTATAGGTCCACCAGATAAAATATCCAAAGGCTCCGCCACCGTGCAGTGTGAGGGGAAAGCAGTAGCCCGCTTGGGCGATCCCACCGCACATGGCGGAAAAGTTCTCAGTTTGTGCCCAACCGTATTAATTGGATGAGTCAAGATAAAAAACAGAACGCATTTTTCGGGGTTGGTTTGCAACAACCCTTTAAAATCAATCCATCCACAGGCAAAACAGGCTTGGTTAGTGGCGTCGATAATATTGAACAAAGTATCCGTGCCATTTTATCGACTAAACCCGGCGAACGTCTATATCACAAAGATTTTGGTGTCGATTTGTCGGCACTGATCTTTGAGCCCCAAAGCTCCGCAACCTTAAAATCGGTTGAAGAAAAAATTATTAGTGGCCTTATGCAATTTCAAACGATGATTATCGTAGATTCCGTAGGTTTTGAACTCAATGCCACCGAAGGGCTTATTAATGTTGATGTGTCATTTACAATTCGAACCACGAACACGCGCGGCAATTACGTATATCCCTATTACATTAAAGAAGCCAACCAATATTAACCATGTCTTGGAATCGCAACGATACCCGCTTTGATTTGGATCTCGCCAACGGCGATTCCCAACAAATACGTTTGAAAAAACGAATCGGAATCGTGCCTTTTACCCCTAAAGAAGAAATATTTTCTTCTTTATTACACCTCTCCAAGCAAGTACAGTTTTATGATTCGCAATCACAAACCGACGGCAACCTAAATCGCTTTTTTGGCAATTCCTTGCCCTTAGCACTCGGTCACAGCAGCGGCGAATTAATGGCGAAAAGTTTTCGCGATTTGCGCAACACCATCCGTGAAATAGCGCAGCGTTGGGAACGCGGCGCCACTACCTTACGACGCCATAGAATTGACGCGTACCGCAGCATCAGCTTCCAATTTGAAACATTGGAAATGCTTAGAAATGCCGCCATCGCAGAACAAACAGAAATCGCCGAACTTTGTCCCTCTTTCCCCATTTTAGTACAGCACTATACCCGAATTCTAGCCTTGTGGAATTCGATGGGAATCGTAGCGCAAATCCGCAAACTCAGCATCCAATTAGGGTACATCAATCGCACCTTTCTTAAACTCGATACCCCTGAAATTCCCGACTTTTGGTACAACCAAATTAAAGAAATTAACGTCAATATAGATACCCTCGAAATACATTGGCAACAAGTACAACGCGAATGTGAACGCGTCTTGAATAACATCGTTTCAGAGCAGCAAATCGACCCCCTAACCACCATTCCTTTTATTCTGGGGGAAATCATAGAAGAGTTCAGCCAACATCAAGCCCAGCACATTCAAGAACGCCTGAGTAGCTATTTCCTTGAAAACAGATCGGGACTGAATCGATTTGAAATTGTACCCGAAGACGTTTATGCGACCTATGAATGGAATACCGAGTCCGAAATCAAGTCCATGCCCCAGGGCGAACTTTTTTACACGGAAGAAATAGACCCCAATAGTCCTCCTACCGCTACAATCAGTCTTTCTGCATCAGACAATTATCCGCTAAACGCCCAAAAAATTCTGCGCACGGCCGATATTTTGTGCTCAAACAGAACAAAAACACGGATCACACAAAACAACGTACACCTCGATACGTCATTTCCGTCTAAATTTAAACTTGAAAACCTTCGCCAATTAAACTCCACACATACAACCCCGTTTGTATTTTCCTTGAAAAGCACGCTTTTGAATGTATGGGGAAATGTGGTTAAATGGGAAATTACCATTCAGTTTCCTTTGAACGAACTTGCCGCGTTTATGGAACGACAGTTTCACGAACAAAGTGGCTTAAAACAAAGTTTCGGAGAAGAGCCGCTGTCAAAAATATGGCAGCAATGCTTAAGCGCTGCCTTTCTGATTGAATACCCGGCCATTGAGGAAATGGCCAAGCTCAACCCCGCAAACACCCAATTAACTGTATATACGGATGAGGAGGATAACAGCTGTTCCTTCACATGGAAAACGGTCCTCGATGCCGATAATCCGCAACCCCTCCCAAATTCAAAAGGCGAAGTTTTACTTTACTTCAATTTACTAGAAGACTTTGCCTTTTTATACCCCTTCTTGAGTCATTCCCAGCCCAAAAAAATACACATTCAATCTCATGTTTTGGAGTTACAAAACCTAGAGATTTACAACGATTTTGGCCGAATTGACGCGAGTACCCCGTTTAATGTATTTGGAACCAAACCAGAATTAGGGTCTAAATTATATATCGGACATCCATTGGTGCTGTGTAATGCCTTGGATAATCTTAAAATAAATGCCCAATGGTTCGGACTTCCTGATTATAAAGGCGGTTTTGGCGAACTCTATCAAGGATACGATTTGGTGGAGTACAATACCGATTTCTTGGTCCGTGTTTCCGCCTTAAACGCTGGAACCTGGGTGCCAGAAGAAGATAAGCAGCTGGTACCACTTTTTACCGATGCCAACCCCGGTAATACCGACAACGACCATTCCGTTTCAAATATTCGACGCATTAACGAACTGGATTTAAGCCGTTTACAGCTCAACCGAAAACAAAAAGCATACGAACCGTTAAAAGAACCTCAAAAATCGAAATACGGATACCTCTGTTTTGAATTAGCCGCTCCCGTTGGTTCTTTTGGACACAACAAACACACCGAATATATGCAACGGAAAATGGGAGAGACAAAAAAAACAGCCTACCTCCGAGATCCCTATACCCCTTTCTTGGGAAATTTGACGATGGAAGCGCATTTGTCTGAGCAGATTAGCGGTATCGAAATTGGCAACCGACTTGAATCTAAAGGCATCAATGCTTTTTTACTCAATCGCGATTTTAGTGCCAGTGTCTCATTATTCCCCCAAGATGCATTTCACAGTGCCGTTTATCTGCAATTCGATGAATTTCCGGATAACACGTGCTCCTTATACATTGAAGTGCCCGATGGTGTTGCCAAACAAAGCACGTTGCAAGCTAAGGAATGGTGCCTGTTACATAAAAACGAATGGCAAAAGTTAGGTCCCGAACAATTCCTGCGAGATGAAACGCTAAATTGGGAAACAACCGGCTTGGTTCTGCTTAACGATCTTCCCGAATTCCAACTAGAGGAAGAAAAATGGCTGCGAATCAGTTCCCAAACCGATGACGTAATTGCCCAACGCAAAGAAATTAAAACCCAAGTCCTAAAATTCGATATTACGGCTCAAAAGGGGTTACTCCACATTCATCTGCTAGAAGAAATAATCATACCAGAGGCATGGACGAATGTTTTAATGTCTTTAGCACCCATTCAACATAAGAAAATTATTCCCCCATCCTTATTCTTCGGATCAACGGATTTACTCACCATACAATACCGATTACAAAACCGAATTTTTACCTATCAAGACCTAAAGCAGTCGCTGTTAATTAAATTCCCCAAGATACAAGAAACGCTCATTTTAGCCCATAACAATGGCATTGAAGACGTAGCGCCTGGTTGTGTGCGGGTCATTGTAATACCTAAAACAGAGCCCGAAAAACTGCAATCGGGCGAATGGCCTCAGCTCAATAGTCAAGAAGTGCGAACCGTGCAGCGATTCCTTGAAGAAAGTGCCCCTTTAGGCACTTCTTACATAGTAGAAAATCCAATTTACGAAGAAATTGTAGTAAAAGGCAATATCGTAATTGAACCTGGAATTGATACCCGAGAAGCACGTGCGATTATTCACAAAACGCTACTTGACGGGATTTTAAACGCAACGGGTGCCGCTCAATCTGGATTTACCTTCCGACATAATTTATACAGTTCTAAAGTACTCGTGATCTTGCGCAATATTTCTTTTGTGAAATCCGTTACCAATTTTGCGTGCTATACCAAATTCGGAGAATACCTCAAACTTCCCAAAGAATTTAACAGCCTTAACTACCAAATAGAACCTAGTCAAGTTAACCATATACTTATTCCAGGCAAAAACCACCTCATCGATATCAAAGTCAGCGGACAGCACAATTCCGATGGCATTGGGGTATCCAACATGACCTTGGGAACCGATTTTTTAGTGGATCGAATTTATCAAAATTTACGCCATAAAGGCATCGGTAAACACCGTGTGGGAATGAACTTACAACTGCAGTCTAATACGGAAAATACAGAAACCCCTTTAAACCAGATCCGGTTATAAACAATGACAACAGGCTCCCTTCCCTACCAATTTTATTTTATATTAAAGTTAATCCTTAATTTTACACAATCATGAGTTCTAGAAGACGCTCCGAACTTAAAAACTACTTCATTAAAGGAAGAATTCCCAAAGAGGAAGATTTTCAAGATTTAATTGATTCAACCCTCAATATCCTCGACGATGATGTGCAGGTAAATGAGGAAGACGGACTAATTTTAAGCCCAAAAGAGAACAATTCATTACTAACGTTCAAGGAAAAAACACAGGAAGAAGGGGCATTTTGGAGAATCGAACTCGAATCAGATTCCAATAATGAACAATTCTTGAAGTTTAAATTTTCCCAAAATGAACATGCCATTTTAAGTCTGGCTCAAGACGGGAAAGTGGGTGTGGGTATCGAAAAACCCTTGCATAATTTAGACGTAAATGGGGCTATCGGCTCTCACGGTCGTATTCATTACTATCGGTTTGGAGAAGTACCTGCCGATGGACAATGGCACAATATCGTAGAAAACATTTCAGATTATAGCGCATTTGAAGTAACCGCAGCCTGCGGAGAAAAAGGGGCCCATGCTATAACCCACGCAATTGCTGTTGGTACGTATGGAAAAAGCAAAGGCGGCATCAACCAAACTCAAAACTTCTTTGGTCGTTCGCGCAATCGCATAGAATTGCGTTGGAATGGCGATTATTTTAATTATGCCTTGCAAATTAGAAGTATCCGACCCTATGCCAAGGAAACCAACGTTAAATACCACGTAGGTCTGCTATGGGAATAAAAAAAGAGACCCCCTTGCAATTAACCCTAAGCGCCGCCGAAATCAATACCATCCTCGACGGCCTTGCGGCTATGCCGTACAAACAAGTATTTCACCTAATTGCCCGAATTCACGAGCAAATTAACCAGCAAACGCAAAACCCTAATCAACAAGCGCCTCTTCAAACCGATTAAACACCCAATTGGATTTACGAGTCCATTAACCAACAACACCCAAATTTAATACACAAACGCACAATCAAACCGATTAAGCCCCATTTGGATGGACGAAGACTTTGATACATATTCCCTCGATCCTGAAAAAGGTATTGACGCCTCCTATGATTTGGAAAAACTGCGTGAAAACGCCATTTCCCGAATCCAAAAATACAGCGGAAATGTATGGACTGACCACAACGTACACGATGCCGGTATCGCGATTTTGGAACAATTGTGTTTTGCGATTGCCGATATTAGTTACCAATTTGGACAAATTGCCGATTTTGATGCCCTAGACGACATCCTCAAGCAGAGTCCTTTCTTTCAACAAAATCCTTCTGAAAGTCAACAAACCCGCATAAATCTCAAAGATTTCACCCAAGCCATACTCGAACACCCTGGCATCTACAAAGTCTTTTACATCCCCTCCATTTCTAATCCAACTGTAAAAGGGCTGTTTGATATTGTCGTTTTTACCGAGGCTGATGCCGACAAATCGGATGTCGATTACTTTTTAGAAAATTTAAGAGATTCGTGGAGGCCGCTATGCAGCGCCTTTCAAGGTTTCCATTTCCCTCCCGACCGAAAAATAGAAATAAATTTAAGCGTAGAGGTCAATAATCCAGAGAACATACAGCAAATTATCGATGATTATCACGAAGAGATGTTGGAATTTCTTCGCGGCAAAAGCCAAAACGAAAACCTTACCCATTTTCGAATCATCAGTATTAACAATTTCTCCGACAAGGTAAATTTTGAAATTCAATCAGCCGATTTGATTGCCCGACTCAATGCGGTAAATCGAACCAAAAACATAAAGGAGTTATCCATTAAAGATCCCGATTACGATTTTGTATGGACCCTAAAATATCCAAAACCCTATCGCTTATCGCTTCACGAAAATTCAAAAATAGTCTTATACCACAACGGAATTAAAATTAGCACGTGGCAAGTAAAAGACCGCGTAAAAGGCAATACACGATTATGGTCGCGTAAAGAAGGTGCTAAGCAAGCCCGCAGCAATTCCAGTAAACGCGTCGCCTATTCATCCATGCAAATTGGATTTCCCGAAAGCTTTGGCTTGGAGAAGTCCTTCAATACCCCTTTAACGCCTGAAGACAGTTCGGCATTACAAATCAAAGGCGTTTTAAGCACCTTCGATTTAATCATTTCCAGATTCATTGCCCAATTAGAAAAGTCCTATTCATTACTCAACAACGAATCACCCAATCTAACGGAAATAGCCCGTGATATTTTAGAGGTTATTCCTGGTGTTGAGTTCATTTGGCTCGATTTTAATCAAAAATATCAGGCAGTTGGCGACGGATTTGACCATCGATTCAACGCATGGAAAGCCTACCTTAAAGATCAAAAAAACAATTTACACGAACTCGTAAGTAATACCCACCGGGTTGAAGCTGAATACCTAGAAACCCAAATAAATACCCATAGATTTTTATTAGGGCTTATGGGATTTGAACTAGGCACCTTCGATCGCTTGGCCAACAATTTGAGTTATGAAACCGAAGCCCAGCAAATAAAAGCGCTCTTGGGTTATTGGCTGAAAAACAGATTGTTCCGCATACATGCCCAAAACCACCAACCCAATAGTTTAGAACGAGATGCCCAAAATGGATTTGCCGGCTTGATTTCTCATATTTTAGGACTCGAATTTGATACGCAACAATTCACACAAGGTATTGAAAAAATAACCCAACTCATTACCCATAAAAACGGGAATAAACTTTTTATATACAATTCGTTCGATGAAATTATTCGATGGGGCAGAAATCCACAAGCCTATACTATCAATGATGAGTCGCGACAAACCAAAATACGCAACCATAAGAACGAATCCATCGCTGAATTCGAACATATCCTCAACGATTTTGAAGTTCAAGAAACCATAGACAAACTGAATACGATTAATGACTTGTCAACTGGCTTTTTACTCGTTGAACATTTTGAATTCGCTCCGAGCATCGACGAACCCGTATTTGGCTTGCACATCCGCAACCAAGACCGCTATTTAATCGATATCGAACCCCAATACACTTTAAGTGCCCTCTATGAATCGCTCGCCGCATTTGAAAAGGCGCTTCAAGAAAAAAGTTACACATTCGAAATAAAAAAAGTTGCACACAAGCAGTATATCAACGTTTTCCAAGCTGCCGGTTTTTATCACCCCATTCAAGGTTTTTACGCTTCTGAGGCCCACGCATTAAGAGCCCAAAATCCCGATGATTGGTCACTGGCTCAGGTATTTTATGAATTCTTTGACCAACAATTCTTCAAAAACTCATTCAATACGGATCCCTACAGCTTTGCCATAACCCTATGTTTTCCAGATTGGAATGAAAACTACTGGGGCAATGCCCGTAAGCGGAAAATCCAATCGTTTATTGATAGTGTTACTCCGCCCCATATCGTAATCAATTTGAAATGGCTAAATGCACTAGAAATGCACGAAGTAATTCAAAGCATCCGCCGATACCACAGTCAAAAAACAAGAAAAAATGCGCAGCCTCTGCGCCAACGATTATTCGCCTTATTGAACTAATTTTTAATGGCGCGGAAACTCTATATCGCCGAACTTGAGTTTCAACTCGACATTCAAGATGCGACTATTTGGACAACCGAATTCCAGGAAAAACTGATTGAATCCATTCAAGCGGCTTTTGAACAAATAAACATCCCACCAGGCTTAGAATATGGATTCATAGACTATCTCGAATGGGATTTTGGCACTGTAAATTCGGTTAACGAATTGCCATTCAAAATTCAATCCTATCTCACAGAATCTTGGCACCAATTTAAAACTACCGATACCAAAACAGCCCAAACGGTAATCCATAAAACCACCGCAGGCGTTCCCCAATTTCCCTCCGAAACAGACGGATTTGATTGGATAACACGCGATAACCAAACCCAAGCGCCGCATTCATTTTTTAAATTTCCCGCTCAAAATAAGGCTTCTATGGGCATTCCCATTGCTTTTTTCACTCAAGTATGGAAGCAATACGTGCAAGGGCAATCCCATATTGGACTCGGAAACACCCTCGAAATGCTCCGATTTCTAGGCTTATCGAGCGCGCTTCAAAACAGATTCAAATCGTGGTTTATCCTACAACCCCTAACGCAACAACAGCAATTTTTGAAAACGGCATTTATGTCGATGACGAACAGCCAATACGAAAATTTCCAATACAGCGATTGGTTGGCCTTACTATTTCAAACAAGTTTCAAAAGCGATATCTTTGCCGTATTGCGATTGCCGCAAAAAATG
>JBIKIM010000088.1:0-5418 GCA_044361605.1 Bacteroidia bacterium
AAAACATGCATACCTCGATGGTCAACATGGGACAAATCATCGAAATGGATGTAGTAAGTACGACCCGCACCACACAGCAAATATTACCGGTGCGCGCCGATTCTCAACAATTAATCGTGAAACCCAAAAGTATCGTAGGATATATGAACACGAATGGGAATAAACAAGATATTTCCCAAGAAGATTCAATCACCGAGTTACTTTATACCATTGATAAAAATGGCGTACTCATGAACCTTACGGGAAGCGAAGATTACATAAAAGCCATGAAAATGTCGGGCATTAACAATGCGCAAACAGGCCTCAACATCATGGTATATTTCAAACACGATAAAGAACTGTTTCTGAATGATTCCTTTACTATTTCTCACGAGGGAAATCCATACACCTTCGAAAAAACGCTCACCCTAACGAGCCTGAATGCCGAGGAAGCCATATTTAGTACCCGCTCGCACATCGTTCTCGATCAAAATTACGACATGAACGACTATGACATCCACCAACGCGTTGAGGGAACCTCAACAGGTGTAATGAAGGTTCGACTGTCTGATTATTTAGTTACCTACAACGAAGAAAATTTAGAACTCTCCGGCAATATGGAAATGGTAACGGTAAACATCCCTATTACTATAAAAGGATCGATGAAAGAGTTTATTACCAAAAATAATTAAGCAATACATAATAATGAAAAAATACATCCTCCAATTAATCGCTATTTTGATTTTGGGCAGCGCCTCTGCTCAAACGATTCCCGTATTAACCAATGGGTACACTACCGGAACCTACAAACGCGAACAACGTATTATTTCAAAATTTAAATGTGCAACTCAAAAGCCCAATGAACTACAAGCCAATATGAGAACCGTAGGAAAATGCTATGTTCGATCCAATGCGGCAAAGGAAACCACTGCAGAATACACCTACACTGAAATCTCAGGTATTCGCCGCGAAGATGGGGTTGTATCAGATCTTGGGAATCCAATCGAAGATAAAACAGTGTATGCCTACAAAGTAATCTACGATTCCGACGGGCGTGCCAATTACGTTCAAGGTCGTGATGCTTATATGGATGCCGTAATAAAAGACAACCTCCACGATCTTAGTGAAGGCTCTTATTTTATGTACTTCCTTCATAATAAAGCCACCCGAAAATTGGGCGATAAATGGACAACAGATATGTTTTCATATCCGCTTACCGAACATATTCCTATGGATTTAACCTTTTCAAAAGTTGAAAAGACCCCAGAAGGCCTAACGGCTGCGCGCCTAGATATAACGGGTAACGTCGTTTTAAAAGACCATACTGGTTTGCTACTCGACGAAATATACGAAATGAATATGAGCGGCACTATTTCGGGCTACATGCACGTGGATATGAAAACAAACCGAATATTTCGTATCAAAGCAGTTTTAACTCTTAATGGGGATATCCTAAAAAACGGAAAAAACGTACCCTACGAAATTGAAGTTAAAATAAACGAGTGGGAAATGGATCCTGTTGGGCTTTAAACCTCAATTAACCTAATAGACAGGAACGTCAATTAGCCAAAATCAGTTCTTCAAAAAACCGAGCATCGCTAATTGGGCCTCTACGGAATAGCCCTTCCCAAATAAAAATTGCTTTACCTTTTGCTTGTCTTCGTAAGACAATGCTAAGTCACCCGACAAAATTTGAGCAATAGAATCCTCTGAGAATTTCATCACCTTTAACTTCTTGGCAGCCCACTTTTCCAAATGCAGCTGTGTATCAACGTCTTGCAATTGTGAAAGGGCTTCCCTAATTAAAGCATCGGAAACGCCCGCTTGTTTCAATCCTTGTCTAATTTTCTCACTCCCCCAAGTTTTTATCTTGCTTTTTCCCTTCACATACGCATGGGCAAAACGAGATTCACTAAAAAAATCATTCTGCAATAAATGAATCATCACCTCTCCGGTTTCAGACTCTGTTAAACCTAAACTTCTGCACTTTTCATGAACTTGTTTTTGACTGCGCTCTTGATAGGCACAAAACTTTTCTAGTTTCTGAATACCTTGTGTTAGGGTTACAAACTGCACTTTCTTCTGCCAAGCCACACCTCTAAATTACAATTAATTGCACTAACACTGACATAAATTGCGCATTTTGTAAAACTTTCTGACAGATTTGCAGTTTCCGCCAAATGGAATAAGGTTTGCGTATTGGGGGTATATGAGAACCGGACAAATTTCAGTACAATCGGAAAATATTTTCCCGATTATTAAAAAATTCCTCTACACGGATCAGGAAATTTTTATTCGCGAATTGGTGAGTAATGCCGTTGATGCCTCTAAAAAAATTCAAACTTTGAGCCGTATTGGCGAATATGCCGATGAGGTAGGCGATTTGAAAGTAGAAATTTCTATCGACGAAAAGAAAAAAACCATCACCATTTCAGACTATGGCGTAGGGATGACCGACGAAGAAGTCGAAAAATACATCACCCAATTGGCCTTTTCAGGAGCTACAGAATTTGTAAACCAATGGAAAGACAAAGATCCCGATCAAATGATTGGTCATTTTGGACTCGGGTTTTATTCCGCTTTCATGGTTGCCAAACAAGTAACCCTTGTAAGTAAATCGTACAAAAAAGATACCGAACCAGTAAAATGGGAATGCGACGGCAGCACGTCGTACAGCATCGATAAAGGCAAGCGCAAGAAACGCGGTACCGATGTGATATTACACCTAACCGATGAAGATGCCGAAACTTACCTAAGTAAGTGGAAAATCCGTGAGTTGTTGCGTAAATATTGCCGATTCCTGCCCATAAAGATTGAATTCGATGGTGAAACCATTAACGATACCGAGCCCTTATGGACAAAAAAACCATCAGACCTGAACCAAGAAGATTACAAAAAGTTCTTTGAAGAACTGTATCCGTCACAGGATGCACCTTTGTTTCACATTCATATCAACACCGATTATCCCTTTAGTTTAACAGGCGTTCTCTATTTCCCCAAAGTTTTACAAGCGCTAGATAATCGTAAAGATCGGGTACAACTTTATAGCAACCAAGTATTTGTAACCGAAGATGTAAAAGACGTATTACCCGAGTACTTAGTGTTATTGCAGGGTGTGGTTGATTCTCCAGATATCCCGTTGAACGTAAGTCGCAGCGCCCTTCAGAGTGATACCAATGTAAAGAAAATAACCGCTCACATTTCCAAAAAGGTAAGCGACAAGTTGACTGAAATCTTCAAGAACGATCGTGAAGATTACCAGAACAAGTGGGAATACTTAGATTTAATTGTAAAATATGGCATGCTTTCCGACGAGAAATTCGCAGAACGCATGAAAGATTATTGCTTGGTTACCACCACAGAAGGAGGATTCCATACGATTGAGGAATGGATTGAACATTGTAAGATCAACCAAACGGATAAAAATGGCAATACGGTAATCCTTTACACAACCGATGCCACCGCGCAGTACATGAGCGTAAAATCCGTAAAAGAGGCGGGCTATGAAGTCATTGTATTAAACGGCGCCTTGGATGTTCATTTTGCTGGATTTGCCGAAGGAAAATTCGAAAAAGTAAGCTTCAAATGTGTGGATAGTGACCCCGTAAACAAGCTTATCGAAAAAGAAGAAACCATAGAATCGGTGCTCGACAAGGAGCAGCAAGAAAGTCTTGAAACCCTTGTTAAATCGCTGCTCAATGAAATGGCCTTTGACGTGAAACTTGAAAGCCTTCCCCCACAGCAAGAGTTTTTAAGCATCCACAAAAACGAGTGGGAACGACGCATGGAAGAATACGCAAAAATGGGTCAATCCATGCCTTTTGGCGACCTAATGGGTAAAAAGAAATCCATCATTGTCAATACCAATCATATTCTTGCTGGAAAAATCCTTACGAAAGAAGGAGATTTACAGAAGGAGCAATTGCAACACCATATCGACCTCGCTTTGTTGGAGAAAAATCTATTGCAAGGTGCAGATTTAGAACGATTTATTACGAAGGCAAAGTCTTATATCCAAGACTAAGCCGCTTTTAAAAGGGTTTAAAGCCTTAAATGTAAGTAATCTATTTATTCAAAAATAAGGGCTTAGTCGTTAAATGCGGCTAAGCCTTTTTTGTTAAGGTAAACACGGTAATTTCAGGGTATATACCCATTCTTCCGGGATATCCTAAATACCCGAAGCCCCGATTTACATATAAAGATTGCGTGCCTTCTGAATACAAATCCATCCATTCTTTGTATAAATATTTAATTGGACTCCACCGATAAAAGCGGGTATCAATCCCAAATTGCATTCCGTGCGTATGTCCCGAAAATTGAACGGCTATATCGGTTTTATGACCTAAAACTTGAGCCCTCCAGTGCGAGGGATCGTGACTTAAAAGCAACTTGATATCCGCAACAGCAGCTTGTGCATAGGCCTTCTCTAAGTCGCCATATTTGGGAAATTTCCCTTTTTCACTCCAGTTTTGAACCCCAATAATACCGAGTTTTTTGCCATTACGCTCTACCATTTGGCTTTCATCAAGTAATAAATTCCAACCCAAGTCTCTATGATTTTGCAACATCAATTCAAAATTCTGTTGTTTGGCTTCCGCCGATTCCCACGAAACATAATCGCCGTAATCGTGATTACCCAAAATTGAGAAGACCCCAAGAGGTGCTTGTATTTTTTTGAAAACGCTAATCCAACCGCGCGCCTCTGTTGCCGTATCGTTGACCAAATCACCCGTAAAAAATACCAAATCCGGTTTTTGTGCATTGATTAAATCAATTCCCCGCTCTACGGCCTTGCGATCCCAAAAACTTCCACAATGAATATCTGATATTTGAATAATTTTAAGTCCTTCAAACTCAGAAGGTAATAGCGGTATGTTTAATTTCCTCCTGCGCACCACATAGTTATGTGCCCCTTTTACCACTCCCCATAACGCGGTAGAAAAGAATACTGCCGCCGCACCCAATCCCAAATAATTCAAGAAAGCCAACCGGCTTATCCCGCTTTGATTAGAATTGGATTCAAAACCCACGGTTTTTGTGTCTTTTAAATCTTTTGCAAACCACCTAAAAACGCGCAATACGTCATCTAAAATCAAAAATAGAATCCAAATGATTTTTATAATAAATATACTAAAAACCAAAGACGCAATAAAGCGCATAACAACGGGCTCCATGTGGAGTTGTAAAATTCTCATTGCCGCGAATAACAACACCAATGAAATCGAATATCCCCAATAAACAGCCGCTACCCAACGCTTGGTTTGATCAGAAGTATTTTTTATAAGCATCTTTACCCCTTGCCAGGTGTATAGGTCTATAAGAATGAAAAACAGCAAAAACACCACGAACCCGATTACCTTACTTTTAAACATAGAAGTCGACTACAAAGAAAAACAAACGAAGTCATAGAATCGTTTTGAAAACGCTTTTTTCGATTAA
>JBIKIM010000089.1:0-5389 GCA_044361605.1 Bacteroidia bacterium
AAAGCCCAAACCCGCCTCTAATAAAATAGCTGCAGCAAAATTGGTAGTGGCCAATACCGTTAATGACCCCGTTAAATTGGGTAAAATATGATTAAGTAGAATTCTCGTATTTGAAAAACCCGTGATTTTTGCGAATAATACAAACTCCTGATTTTTTAATTGCAAGGTTTGGCCTCTAACAATTCGCGCCACCTCTACCCAAGTAGACAATCCAGTAGCAATGAGTACTTGATAATACCCCTTGCCCAAATAAACACTCAAGCCCAGTGCTAATAACAAGGTAGGAATCGACCAAAAAACCGTGATGAACCAACTCAATACCGCATCTACAACACCACCAAAGTATCCGGCTATCAAACCAACGGCCACCCCAATAAAAATACTTAACAACATGGCTAAGAAACCGATACTCAAAGAAATGCGCGCTCCTATAATCAAACGGCTTAAAATATCCCGACCAAAATTATCGGTCCCTAAATAAAAATGCAAGCGCTCCACTTGACCGCTTTCCAATTCCGCACGATCGAAGGCCAACATCATGTCTGACTTTTCGCTCCTAAACCTAAGGGTATCGCCCGACCAAACCGCTTCCCCCTTAACACTTAACAGGGTTCCTTGACCCTCATCTCCACGCAACCAATACCAAAATTGGCGCTCGTTCACGCGCTTTAACTGAATCCCTGATTTTGTTGAACCCGGAGCCAACTGTGCCCATTCGGGCATCAAGCGATTGGCTTGCGGACTAGAATCTTGAGTAATGCCGTATCCCAAAATGGAAATCAATAGGAAGCAGCCACAAATCAGGGCTCCTATTTGAAAATACCTATGGCGTATTAACTTTTTCAGCACGTAATAAGCGTTTATTGCGAATATCAAGCGCCACTATTATGGCAGTAAACGCCCATAATGGCACGGCCAATTTATCGTATTGGCTGTAATTATTCAATACTGCATGAGAATGGTAGGCAACCAAACCTAAAAACACCATGTACGTGGTTAACCTGATTTTTAAAGACGTCGTGGTGTAGATGATACTAAAGGCACTCGAAAGCGTGGCAAAAACAATTCCTAACCAAAAAAACATCCCCATAAAACCCGTTTCACTCAGAGCCGAGAAATATTCTGAATGCGCGTCGCCGAGATCACCCGATTGCGTGCTGATAATCGTTAGTTCGCTGCTCTTTTGAAAAGGACCGTATTGGAAAACATAGGTTCCCGGACCAAAACCGAAAATCGGACGCTCCGACACCATCCGCGCTGCACATTTCCAGCGATTGATACGCTCCAAATTACTCGGATCTGTAGAAATATTACTTACCGATTTCACATGGCCCTCCAACTCGTCGCTGCTGCCCTGTTTATTCGCCTCCATGGCAAATTGAATATCGTTTTGTTTTAAAATAGCTGTTAATCCAACCACTAAGAAGGCCAATACAATCCAATAAAAACGCACCCGAAAACGCGTCAACAGATACGTCCCCATAGCCACAATTAAACTCAACCATGTGGCTCGCGTAAAACTCACCAATATTGCAAACATTAGTACCACCAACAAAAATACCAATAAAGGTCCTGCCGCCAATGGCATGTTAAACTGTCGTACATAAAACGCGTAAATCAATAATACAAAAACCACATAGGCCATGGCCGCTGCATACATTCCGTGATCTGGAAAAAAGGGCCAAGAAATTCCATAGCTTGCCGAACGCGAAAAGTCGTATTGCGCATGCATAGCCAAGGTGTAGCCAACCATCACGAGCGTAAATACCGTGAACCACTTTAAATAAAAATGGATTCGGTTGTAATTCGAAAAAATCAGCAGTCCCAAATAAAAGAACAACGTAATGTACCACGTGCGCGCCAAACTAAACTTGGCACTTACTACAGGCATACTCGAAAATAAGGTTGCAATCCAAAGCCAAGCCAGGTATAACGACACGAAAAGTACCACAGGATGCTTTAAATAAAGCAGATTCACCGCCCGCTCCTTGTAAACATGCATGCCCATTAGCACAAATAAAAATATATACACGGGTTCGGTGGGCAAGGACAAACCCAAACCACCACCCAAATCCTCAATATTGATAGCTAATGGCGTAAGTGCACCGAAAATAAGTAATGCGTTCTCGGTATATAAAACACAGGCATAAACCACTAAAATAGCTGGAGGAATTAATAAAACCCAAAATACCGATGCCATTACGGCCCAAACCATCCCAGAAACCGCAAGAAGCAAAACCAAAAACAACCGGCTTTTGGACCTTGAATCAAGTCGATCTAAGGATACCTGCATGAATTATTTCTTTTTAGTAAATAATTCAATGGTAATCAAAACAACCGCAGTGGCAAGGAATGTACCCAAAACCGATAGCATTAATACGAAAGAACGTTTAGGCCAAAATTTAATTTCTGGAACCGTGGCTTCCTCAACCGTAAACTTATGCGATAAACGCTCGCCTACATCGACCTGTCGCTTTTCAAACTGCGTAATCAAATTACTCTCCTTCTCTTCCTCGAGTTTTATTAACTCATTCAAGGCTATAAAATCACCTCCATTGGCTATCAACTGTTTGCGTTCATCAAGCAATTCTTGCAACTGACCCGTGTTACCCGAAGATTGCGCCTTATAAATTTCTTCTGCTAAGGCACGCGATTGTTCTTCGTAGTTGGTAATACCTTTCGTACCTAACACGCGTAATTCATCTTTAATGTTCTGAATCTTCCGTTGTTTTTCCGCTAAAGCCCGACGCACAATATCCAACGCAGGCGTCGCGATTTGATTCTGAATTTCCGTTTTAATAGAATCGTATAAAAATGCAATTCCATTGGCTAATTGGGCCGCCATTTTCGGATTTTCGTCTAATACTTCAATTTTTATACTCAAATAACGCGTACGCTCGAAGGTAAAGTTTTCTTTAATTTTATTATCCAAGGCATACTTGGGAAATTGTTCTTTTTTCGGATCGATCCCATAATGCTTCATCAAATCAAAATTTCGGACCAAACGATCCAATAAAGTACCCGATTGAATAATTTGAAGGGCCTTTTCTGCTTCTACCTCTTCGCCAAACTCCAAGGGATCTTGTTGGCGTTGATTCAATTCCGTGAGCAACGCATCGGAAATGGAATTGTTTTTGGTGGGATAGAAAATATGCTGGGCCTTGTACTTCGGCTTGGTAATTGCAGGATGCGTTACTACAATGGCAATTAATGCCGCAACCGCACAACTGATAAGAAAAACCTTCCTCCAACGCCAGAAAAAATTCACGACGCTTACTAGGGTTATCGGTTTTACTTGGGACTCGTCTATTAAATTAATGGTTGATGAAGAATTTGGTTCTGAGGTCATAGAAAATACAATGGGCTTCAAAGATATTTAAACGCGGCTTTATGACATTGTATTTCTCAAGATTTCTTGAGTTTATCCACAAAAATATTACGAAAACACACTAAAAATCAAAAAAGCGCAAAGCCAAATCAATTTCGTGGTCGTTATTTTCGTTGCTGTCTTCGGATAAATATACCTGCGTAACACGAAATCCTTGTCGGTCTAATGTGGCAATGATGGCTCTAACGTAGGTTGTGTTAACTTTAATATTCACTTTCAATCGGCCAAATTCAAGCTGACTCACCATAAGACCAATCACTTTTGCCCCGTTTTCTTCAATCCATCGCGCCATAGTGGCCGGTGAATAATCTTTCTCCTCTATTTCTAAAACCAACACCGCGCCCATGCCACGGTAGGTAAGCGATTGGGTAATGAGTTTGTTGATTTGTTTTTGATCAATCGATCCAATATACGAACCGGAAGCGTCAACCACACCAAGAACCGATAGTTCATTCGAGGCCAACAAAGGCACCAATTCATACAAATGTTGGTTCTCTAAGGCTTTAGGCGCATGGGGATTGCTTGCCACCACGTGCATCAACTCTTGCGATTTATTGGGTAACGCATACAAGGCTTGCAATCGGCAATAATTGTAAATCGTTTTATTTTCTAATATGGGCAATTCAGAAAAGCCTTGTGTTGCCAAGTAATCTATTGCGGTTTCCACCGAATCGGTGGTGCGCAGTGCATGCAGTTGTTCAGAAATAAGTTCCTTGGCGATCATTTGCCAAATATAGCAGAAATCTCACGAAATCACCATTTATGTGTTTCATCATTGTGCCAAGAATCTTGCAGTTTCATTGCGCGTTCGATTAAATCTCTTACACAACCATGTCCACCTTCGGCCTGACTTACAAATGCGGCCACTTCCAATACATCGGAGCATGCATCCTTTGGACAACAAGCCAGCCCTGCCAATTTTAACACCGGCACATCGGGCAAATCATCGCCCATATAGGCTACTTCGTTGGCTCCCAAACCTGTTTTCTTGAGGAAATCGCCGAACGCCGCCGTTTTTTCAGATTGACCTAAGTATATGTGCGTAATGCCCAATCCTTCAAACCGCTTGCGCATGCCCTCTGATTTTCCCCCAGAAATAATTCCCACTTGGTATCCAGATTTAACCGCATGCTGCAGGGCAAAGCCATCTTTAATATTCACAGATCGCAACATATGGCCTTCCTCGGTTACAAGCACATGTCCGGGTGTCATAACCCCATCCACATCAAATACAAAGGCTTTAATTTGTTTAAACTGGGGAATTAGGTTCGCCATATTATTGTATTACCAACCTAAAACCCAAGCAAAAATTAAAGGCGCTACGATGGTCGCATCGCTTTCAACAATGAATTTTGGCGTTTGAATATCTAACTTACCCCAGGTAATTTTTTCATTAGGAACGGCTCCAGAATAGCTTCCGTAACTGGTAGTACTATCCGATATTTGACAGAAGTACGACCAAAAAGGTATGTTTTCCATTTCCATATCTTGGTACAACATAGGCACCACGCAAATCGGGAAATCTCCAGCAATACCGCCACCAATTTGGAAGAACCCAACACCTTTACCTTCGCTATTTTTTACATACCAATCGGCCAAATATGGCATATATTCGATTCCACTTTTCATGGTAGATGCGTTCAATTCACCCTTAATTACATAACTGGCAAAAATATTTCCCATGGTAGAATCTTCCCACCCTGGAACCACGATAGGCAGATTGCGCTCGGCTGCCGCCAACATCCAACTGTCTTTCGGATCTATTTCGTAATACTGCTCGAGTTCACCACTCAGCAAAATTTGGTACATATATTCATGCGGGAAAAACCGTTCTCCCGCATCTTGGGCCTTTTTCCAAATACCGTGAATGTGCTTTTGTAACCGACGAAAAGCCTCTTCTTCAGGAATGCAGGTATCGGTAACACGGTTGTAGTGGTTTTCTAATAAATCCCATTCATCTTGGGGACTCAAATCGCGGTAATTGGGTACGCGCTTGTAGTG
>JBIKIM010000090.1:0-5371 GCA_044361605.1 Bacteroidia bacterium
TAAAAACTTGATTACCTGTGGTTCGCTGCCAATAAAAGCACCGATTCCTGCCATAGATTTGGCAAAAGTGGAGAAATAAATATCAATACCCTCCATGCAATTTTGCGCCTCTCCGGTGCCGGCACCGGTAGTGCCCATGGTGCCAAATCCGTGCGCATCGTCTACGAGTAAACGGAAATTGTACGTGGCTTTGAGGTCTACAATTTCTTTTAGTTTTCCTTGGGAACCACTCATTCCAAACACCCCTTCAGTAATAACCAAAACCCCGCCGCCAGTAGTTTCGGCAAGTTTGGTGGCTCGGACAAGCTGTTTTTCGAGCGATTCCATATTATTATGGGTGTAAACGTAGCGTTTTCCTATATGCAAACGAAGTCCGTCGATAATACACGCGTGGGACTCGGCATCGTAAACGATTACATCGTGTCGGTCGACAAGGGCATCGATGGCACTTAAAACCCCTTGATAACCAAAGTTTAATAAAATCACTTTTGGTTTTTGGATGAACGCGGCGAGTTCGGCTTCTAATTGCTCGTGATAATCGGTATTGCCACTCATCATGCGCGCTCCCATAGGGTAGGCCATGCCAAATTCAGCCGCCGCCTCGGCATCGGCTTTCATCACCTCAGGGTGATTGGCAAGTCCGAGATAGTTATTCAAACTCCAAGTCAATTTTTCAACGCCTCGAAATTTCATTCGAGGCGCAATGGGACCCTCCAGTTTGGGAAAGGTGAAATATCCATGGGCTTCATCGGCATGCATCCCTAATGGACCCATGCGTTCATTGAGTTTTTCGAATATATCTTTCATTTATTGCAAAAATAAAGGATAAATTCTTTGTTAATTTTTACTGGGTTTGTTTGCCGAGTACGTAAACAACGGGGACTTTTCCCCAAGTTATCTTCGTTTTTTTCCAAGCGCCGATGCTTTTTGTCAGAATTTGTTGGTCAGGATCGTGCAGGTTGGCGGCCATACATAAAAGCACATAATCGGGCAATGTGGCCACGATGAAATTAAAGAGTTTATCGGTTCTGTAGGGCGTTTCAATGAAGCTATGGGTATACGATTGCCAAGGGCCGATGAATAAATCTAGCAGCCATTTTTTCTGATCGGCAGCGGGAATGGGAGGGTATCCGTGGAATATAAATTGTTGTCCGTTCATACCGCTACTTTCAATCGCCATGCTTATGGAATTGGGTCCGATTAGGGGAATTACAGGGATGTTTTTTCGATGGGCCCAGTCAACCACTCGATTACCGGGATCCGCAATGCAGGGTATTCCGGCCTCTGAAGCAACGCCTACCGCTGTACCGTTCTTTATTTTGGAAAGAAATTCATCGAGTTCTTTAGCGGGGGTGTGTTGGTTGGATTCGAATATATTGAGACTGTCGATGGCAATTCCAAGTTTTAAGGAAGATATATACCTCCGCAGGGTGCGGGCATTTTCGGCAATCCACACCTGAATGGTCGGTACTAATTCGAGTAAATAGGGCGTGTGATAGTGCATGGCACTATCGGGACCTATGGGCAAGGGGACCAAGTAAACGGTGCCTTGTAAGTTTTTAGTCATACCCGACAAAAGTCGGTAATTTCATACAAATAATTAACAGAATGTCGGGGTAGGGTCACAAAAGAAAGTACCTTTGCGGCGTGAGTTTCATACAGAAATTGCAAGAACGATGGAAAGTCGATTCCCCTTTAAAGGTAATTCTCATTTTGACCGTATTTGCCTTAACCGGCTCCACGGTGGTGTATTTGAAGGGTTATGTAAAGCCGTATTTTGAAGATTTATGGTGGTTTGATATCCTATATTATGTGGCTATTTTGCCGGTTTATAACCTGTTTTTATTGATGTATGGATTCTTATTCGGTCAATTTTCCTACTTCTGGAATTTTGAAAAACGGTTTTTTGCGCGCATTTTCAAACGTAATGCTAAAAATTCATGAACAAAGATGAGATTTTAAAAGCCCTATCGCTGGTAGAAGATCCCGACCTAAAAAAGGATTTGGTTACCCTTGGGATGATCGAGAACTTGGTTATCGATGGTTTGGAGGTGCGGTTCGACTTGGTTTTAACCACGCCGGCATGCCCGATGAAGGAAACCATGGTTAATGCATGTAAAACAGCCATCGTATACACCGTAAATAAAGACGCTCAAGTGCACGTTAATGCTACCCACCGCGTGGTGCAACAAGCGCGCGCCAACGATGTGTTGTCTGGAGTAAAACACGTTATAGCCGTGGCTTCTGGAAAAGGTGGGGTAGGCAAAAGCACTATAGCCGCCAGTTTAGCCCTCGGCTTGGCCCATACCGGAGCCAAAGTAGGGTTGTTAGATGCCGATATTTACGGTCCGAGTGTGCCAACCCTGTTTAATGTGCATTCCGCCCCGGAAATGATAGAAAAGGAAGGCAAAAATGTTATGCTTCCTGTGGATTCTCATGGTATTAAACTGCTAAGCATAGGATTCATGACCGCGCCGGGACAAGCGGTTGTTTGGCGTGGACCCATGATTTCGAGCGCCTTTCGGCAATTTATTAACGATGTGGATTGGGGTGAATTGGATTATCTTATTGTAGACTTACCTCCAGGTACAGGCGATGTGCAAATATCCTTATCGCAATTAGCGCCTTTAACCGGGGTTGTAATTGTAACTACCCCGCAACTTATGGCCACTTCAGACGCAGCTCGTGCGATAGATATGTTTAAGTTGGATGCCATTGCCAAGCCCATTATTGGGGTGGTAGAAAATATGTCGTTTTTCACCCCGGCAGATGCGCCCGATAAAAAATACCGTCTGTTTGGTGAAGGCGGAGGAAAGAAATTGGCAGAATCCAATGGCGTACCCTTTTTAGGAGAATTGCCCTTTCAGATGGAATTAGGCAATGCCGCTGATACCGGGAATTGGGACTTTAGCCAGGATCATATGAAACCCTACCTAGATATCGCAAAAGAAATTGCCCGACAAATCAGCATAATGCAACAGTAAATAGCAAGTGGGCTTGCGCATATGGATTTGATTTAATTCAAAATCACGAACTACCCGCATAGAAAAGTGCCAAGTTTGTCACTTTAAAAGCACTGAAAATAACCTACTTTTGTAATAATGGAACTGCAACAACATATTGAAACCGTATTGGATACCATCCGTCCCTACTTGCAGGCCGATGGGGGCGATGTAGAAGTGGTTGAGGTAACAGTTGATCGTGATGTGATTTTGAGGCTTACAGGGAACTGCAGCAGTTGCAACATGAGTGAAATGACCATGACCGCAGGAATCGAAGAAAGCTTGCGAAAAAGCATTCCCGACTTAGGTAAAATTAGCGCGCTAAAAGGCTAGACCATTAGACCGCGTAACAATCAAAAATCCTTTTAATTTTAAGTTCCAAGCAAGCACGTCTTCTGTCGTGTCGCTTTAATTTGTAATTCGGTTGGCCATTCCCGCGTTCCAATGCGTTTCGCAACGGGATTCATAGGTATCGTTATGACCTACGAGTACCAGATCAGTGGAGTCAATGGTGCGATAGGTGTAATGCGCTTCTTGTTGGCAAACTGCACATTTTGCACTCAATTCAACTCTTTCCGTGGCTAGGTTTTTGAGTGCCCTCATTGATCCAAAATCCCGATTGAGATAATCGCGATCCAGTCCGGAAGCGACCACACGAACCCCATTCATCATCAACTCTCCGATGACTTCAATAATATAAGGAGAGAAAAACTGAACCTCATCGATGTAGCATTCTTTCGTTTGGTTTTGTATCAAGGGAAACAACTCTTCGGCCTTTGATATTCGGTGTCCAAGAATTTGCAATCCACCGTGGGAGTTGATTTTATTCGCCTGATACCGATTGTCTAAAAGGGGTTTTACGACAATTTTTTCGTTGATATCTACCGCGCTTTCGTTGTAAAGCCCTATTAAACGGGTGGTTTTCCCCGCAAACATACACCCGTAAATTAGTGTAAAATCTCTCATTGCCTGTGCGTTCTTTCGGTTGTAAATTTCCGAAAAATTTTTGATACCCGGATTATGAATCCTCGCATTCCTCAAATAATTGCTGATTTGGCTCAGTTTGAGTCCAGTTTGCGCCAAGCTCAGTCGGCCGATGATATTAATAAGCAATTGGCTAACATCAAATTGTATGCGGCTCAGCTGTATCTAGAAACCGATATGGAAATTATTGCGCAACATCGCGAACCCCAAATTGAAAATCCCGAACCAATTTCGGAGGTTCAAGAGCAAGACAATTCCTTTTTTCAGCCCAGTTACGAAGACGATGTAGAAACCAGTGAAACCGCGACCTTATCAAATCCAACGTTTGTTATGGAAACCGCAACTATTGAAGCAGAATCGCTTATAACCCCGCCCGTCTATTTTTCGGGGGAAGCCGATTCACAGATCCATGAATCTGAACGTCCTGTGCAGGTAAATTACGAAATCAACGTTCCTTCAGAAGAACCTATTGAATTCAATAATGCACTCCAAAACGAGCCGACTATGGATGTTGTTCCCGAGCCCATGGTTCTTGATACGCCTCCAATGCCCACGGCTAATCCGTTTACAATTCATGAACCCGAGCCCGATAGCGCTACAATTCCAACCGAATTATCCAGCGAAGATTTGAATTTTTCGCAAAACATAAATACAGAAATCGAGCCGCTGCAGGCAACGCCTCCTGTCGTATCTCCTGTAACGCCCATACCTGATTTGTTTTCACAAGGGGATTCAACACCTTTGGAACCTACTGAAATACAATTGGATAAGCCCTCTTCTTCTTCGAGCTTGGTGCACTTAGAACAACGCGCCACTGAAATATTATCGATGTTCTCCTTTTCACGTCGTTTCGAATTTGGGAATTTCTTGTTCGGGGGGGATATGAAGCTTTTTGCGGTCTTTATTACCGAGATGCTTGCTGTGGAGAGTACCAATGAACGTGAAGACGTTTTTGATACGTGGTACACCCAACGGCAATGGTCTCGAAGAGATGAGTCGGCCAACGACCTCAAGCGCAACTTGAAAAAGATGTTATAACGAGAGCGGTGGCAGGGACTTTTTTCCGCCTCTGCCATGAAAATCCGCTTTCACCATAAACACCCACTCGCTTACGCCGCCGCCTTTTTAGTATTGGGCGCGGTACTCCCCACTTCCTATCTGATTGCACTGTTCGTTTTGGCAGTGGGAGCTTTTGTTGTTAAGCAGGCTTGTTGGAGAGAAGTCACTATTTTATTTTTATCTGTTGTACTCGGGTGTTTCAGTAAAAACCATCACCTTCGGAAATACCAGCAGGCACAGGATGGCCTAGCTGCTGCAAAAGCGGTTTCTATTGTCATCGAATCGTACGATAAAAAACCCTACGGTTTCCAAGTTAAAGCCCGAAC
>JBIKIM010000091.1:0-5367 GCA_044361605.1 Bacteroidia bacterium
TTATCGGGTGCGGATGCACAAAAGGGGCATCACGGACAAAGAATGGATTGAGATGATGTTTGCCTATGAGCGGTATTTACAAATAAAACCCAACGATCCCGGCCAGTATCAATTGCGGAGTTTTTTGGAAAAATCTACGGCCAAACGGCCCAACCCAGAGGAAGTATTGATTTGGGATGAAAGGTCCTAACTTTGCGGTATAAACGTGGCATTCAATAAAAACAAGATTATTAACGATCCTTTGCATGGTTTTTTAACCATCCCAACGGATTTGATTTTTGACGTGATTCAGCATCCGTATTTCCAACGTTTGCGTAGGATTCGACAGTTGGGAATGAGTGATTGGGTTTATCCAGGAGCTACACATACCCGATTTCACCATGCCTTAGGTGCGTTGAATTTGACGTTGCAAGCTATGGATACCCTTCGACGTAAGGGCATTGATATCACCGACAAAGAATACGAGTCAACGGCTTTGGCGATTTTACTTCACGATATTGGTCACGGTCCCTATTCGCATACCTTAGAACACACGCTTATTCAAGGGGTTCACCACGAGGATATTTCGACGCGGATTATGCAGCGTTTGAATGGAATTTTCAATGGGGAATTGGAACTGGCTATAGAGATATTTCAACATAAATACGAGGCGAAACCTTTTTTAAGTCAGCTGATTTCGGGTCAGTTAGACATGGATCGGTTGGACTATTTATTGCGGGATAGTTTTTATGCGGGAGTGAGTGAGGGCATAGTAGGAGGGGAGCGCATCATCAGTATGTTGAACGTGTCTGATGGAAACTTGGTTGTGGAAGAAAAGGGGATTTACTCTGTTGAGAAATTTCTGATTGCCCGGCGCTTGATGTATTGGCAAGTGTATTTGCACAAAACGGTAATTGCCGCCGATGCGGTATTGGTATCGGTATTGCAGCGGGCGCGTGTTTTGGCCCATAAAGGACATGGTTTGGGTTCGTACCACCCCTTGTTGCATTTTTTGATGAATGAAATTGATGCGGCGCATTTTGATGAGGAGGCGTTGGATTTATTTTTGGTGCTCGACGATATCGATATCATGGCGAGTGTAAAGCAATGGCAATTTCATGAAGATTCTATTTTGTCGACCTTAAGTAAGCGTTTGTTGTACCGTAAATTGCCTAAAGTACAAATTAGCACGAACGATTTCGACGCCCTAGAAGTGGCGGAAGCGTCGGAGGTGAGTATGAGAAAATTCGGTTACAGCGAAGGCGATACCTTGCAATATTTTGTAAAAACGGGTATTTTGGAAAACCATGCGTACAAATCGGAGGGTGGTGGCATACGTATTTTGAGTAAAAAAGGAGTCGTTCGCGACGTAGCGGAGAGTTCCGATAACTATAATTTGGCCGCGTTGAAAGAAACGGTAAAAAAGTATTACCTAATACATTGGGTTTAATGAAGCATACAGCAAGGCAACACGGGGTTCGGGCCAAAAAACATTTGGGTCAGCATTTTTTAGTGGATGATGAAGTTGCCCGCAAAACGGCTGAACTTGTTCCTGATGAACTCGATTTGGTGATAGAGGTAGGTCCTGGAACGGGGGTATTAACCCAATTTTTATACGAGCGGTTTGGTTCTAAATTGTTGTGTGTTGAATTAGATACGGAATCGGTTGCGTATTTAAAAACGGCTAATTGGGCCAAGGGTCTTGAGGTTTGGGAAGCCGATTTTTTGCAGTTGGATGTGCGTCCGTTTAAGGGAAAGCGCATTGGCATAGTGGGTAATTATCCGTATAATATTTCGACACAGATAGCATTTAAAATTTTGGAAGAAGATTGGAATGTTGTGTCTTTTGTGGGCATGTTTCAGAAGGAGGTTGCGGAGCGTTTTTGCGCCGATTCCGGTTCTAAGGTATATGGGGTAACGAGTGTGTTGTTGCAATCCTATTTTCAGTGCACATATGGATTTACAGTTGGGCCAGAAGCATTTTTGCCCCCTCCTCAGGTAAAGAGTGCTGTTATGCACGCTTGGCGACTTGATTCGGGGGAGCGGCCGGATTGGAAACCGCTCAAATCGGTGGTTAAAATGGCTTTTTCTCAGCGCAGAAAAACCCTGTCAAACGCCTTGAAACCTTATTTGAACCTGTATCCCAGTTTCGAGTTGCCAGAGGCATGGAAAGGCTTGCGGGCGGAAGCGTTAGCTGTTGAAGATTATCATAATTTGGTCAAACAATACCAAAGCGCAACTAGTTGATTTAGTGTAGGTAAGCGATTTTGTTTACCAAGTGCTTACGCAAGGTCTCCGCTTTTTTGAAAAAAATGCATTCGCAGTGAATAAATAACACTTGTGAAGTGCTAAATTTGTGCCGAGAACCCTATTTGGAAAAGACATGAGAATTGATACCCTAAGAATTCGTCTGAATTCAATGTTCAAAAAATCCTTAGCTGTGCTGAGTTTTATTTTGGCTCCCTTGATGCTTTTAGCAGCGGATGTGATTGAACCACCGAAAGAATTTAGTTTTGCCAATTACGATTGGATTACCATTATGACTGTTGTTTTGGTGTTGTTAATCGTTTTAGTTATTGCCCGTGCTTTCGACATTGGCGCTTTAACGGAAAAGTTATCTGGTAAAAAGGTAGTTAGTTGGAATAACATCAACGCGTGGATGGCTATCATTTTCATAGTAGCCGGTTTGATTGGCGTTTTCTATGAACTTGAGGTTCATGGTCCTTTGTTAATGTTAGGTAATTCAGCCTCATTGCATGGTGAAACCTACGATTCCATGTTTTACATCACCTTTGGATTTACCTTTTTCGTTTTCGTGGTTACAGAAGTTTTGTTATTCTACTTCATGTTTCGTTATCGTTACAGCGAAAAGCGCAAAGCTTTATACTATTTCCACAATAATAAATTAGAAATTCTTTGGACGATAGTACCGTCTATTGTGTTAACATTTTTGGTGTTGCGCGGATTTACGACATGGTCTAAAATCACTACTGAAATCCCCAAAGACAGTCAAGAAATTGAAGTATTTGCCTACCAGTTCGGTTGGAAAGCCCGTTATGCCGGTAATGATGGTGCTTTAGGCAATCAGAATTTTAACTTTATAAGTGGTTCTAACCCATTGGGTGTTGCTGAAGAAGGTCAAGTTACCGAATTGGTAACGGAGCTAGAAAAAGAAATAGCCAAGTTAGAAGCATTGCAAGTATCGGCGCCTGATTCAATCAACGCGTGGAAAGGTGCCTACGATCGTTTCGTAGCAACGGGTTTAGATAGAACGTTCCCAGAGGACTTCAAAACCTTGAAAAACAAATATAATGACGCTATAAGTGGTGCGTATGAGCGTACCTTGAGCAAAGACATTGGTCGCAAGCGTACTGCGTTGAACCGTATTGCTGAGTATCGCAAAGACGTTGATTTCTTTGATGGAACGGCCAACGACGACAAGGTAACTACTGAAATCGTATTGGTAAAAAACAAACCGTATATATTTAAGTTCCGTGCCCGTGATGTAATTCACTCGGCGTATATGCCTGATTTCAGGGTTCAGATGAACTGTGTACCGGGTATGCCGACTCAGTTTGCTTTCACGCCTACGATGACTACGGCTGATGCACGCGAAATAAAGAATAAGCCTGCGTATGATTACTATTTGTATTGCAACAAAATTTGTGGTGCTGCGCATTACAACATGAAAATCAAGGTTACTGTGGTTGATAGTGATGCCGAATACAACACGTGGTTAGCATCTCAAGCTCCTTTGGTAGCGCCTGTGGTTGCGGAACAAGTTCCCGCCAAAACTGAAAGTAAAACTGACACAACCGCTGCGGTTAAAACCGTTGCAATGAACTAACAACTTCCGAAAAATAAAAAATAGATATGAGTACAGCCGCTTTACACGCAGATTCACATCACGATCACCACGAACACAAGGAAAGCTTTATTAGCAAGTACGTGTTTTCGATGGACCACAAGATGATTTCCAAGCAGTTCCTTATTACGGGAATTATCATGGGAATTGTGGGTTTGGTAATGTCGATGATTTTTAGATTGCAATTGGCTTGGCCCGATGAGCAATTTGGATTCATGGAAACCCTTTTGGGAAAATGGGCCGTTGATGGAAAGCTAGATCCGAACTTTTATATGGGATTGGTAACGATTCACGGTACCATCATGGTATTTTACGTTCTTACTGCTGGATTGAGCGGTACTTTTAGTAATCTACTCATTCCCTTGCAGGTAGGTGCGCGTGACATGGCATCACCATTTATGAACATGTTGAGTTATTGGTTCTTTTTGGCCAGTTCTATCACCCTATTAAGCAGTGTATTCATTGAAACAGGTCCAGCATCTGGTGGATGGACAGTTTATCCTCCATTAAGTGCGTTGGAAAAGGCAATGCCGGGATCGGGATTGGGAATGACCCTTTGGCTGAGTGCTATTGCGTTATTTATTATAAGTTCTTTACTAGGTGGAATTAACTATATCTCCACTGTTTTAAACATGCGTACCAAAGGAATGAGCATGAACCGCATGCCATTGACCATTTGGGCCTTCTTTTTCACAGCGATATTAGGGGTGTTGTCTTTCCCTGTATTATTAGGAGCCGCCTTATTCTTGATTTTTGACCGTTCTTTTGGAACGAGCTTTTATTTGTCTGATATTTACCTTGAGGGTGTTGGTGCATTAGAAAACATTGGCGGAAGTCCTGTACTATACCAACATTTATTTTGGTTCTTAGGTCACCCAGAGGTATACATTATCTTAATGCCAGCTTTGGGTATTACCTCAGAGGTTATTTCTACCAATGCTCGTAAGCCTATCTTCGGATACACAGCGATGGTTATTTCCTTGATGGGTATATCGTTCCTTTCGTTTATCGTATGGGGTCACCATATGTTCATCACGGGTATGAATCCATTCTTGGGATCGGTATTTATGATATTAACGCTGATTATCGCGGTTCCATCAGCCGTAAAAGCGTTCAATTACTTAACTACATTGTGGAAGGGTAATTTACGTTTTACGCCTGCGATGTTATTCTCAATAGGCTTGGTTTCATTCTTTATATCTGGAGGATTAACCGGAATTTACTTAGGTAATGCGGCATTGGATATTCAATTGCACGATTCCTATTTTGTAGTAGCGCATTTCCATTTGGTTATGGGTTCAGCGGCTATATTCGGGATGTTCGCCGGTATTTACCATTGGTTCCCCAAGATGTATGGACGTATGATGAACGATACATTAGGATATTTTCACTTCTGGATTACGTTCATTACGGCCTACCTCGTATTTTTCCCGATGCACTTTATGGGTCTTGCCGGAGTACCACGTCGTTATTATCAGTTCACGTTAGTGGAAGACTTTAACGTTTGGATGGATGTAAATAAA
>JBIKIM010000092.1:0-5362 GCA_044361605.1 Bacteroidia bacterium
AATTTACCCAAAAATGAGATTAAGGTAGATGCAATTACGCCTAAGTGTGAAATAACTGTCATCCACGAATCTTGATTTATAATGGTTTAGCACGCGAATAAAAGGAGAAACAAAGATGTAATTTTGTGCCAAGAAAAACATGAAAAAATACACATTTATCATCGCAGGTTTGGCCTTAGGAATGATGGCATCTTGCGGCGGATCTGCTGAAGCGCCTGTGGAAACCGCTACCACCGAAACCACAACTACCGAAGCAACCACAGCGGAAGAAGGCATTGCGGAAATTACCATTGAGTCTAACGACGATATGAAGTACAATCTAAAAACCTTGAACGTTAAAGCAGGCGACCAGGTCGTTCTTACTTTAATTAATAAAGGTACTATGCCCAAAGAGTCTATGGGACACAATCTTACTATTTTAAAACAAGGCGTTGACTTAGAAGAATATGCGATGGCCGCTTCTAAAGCCAAAGACAACGAATACCAAGTAAAAGGCCGCGAAGGCGACGTAATTGCACATACCAAAATATTGGGTCCTGGAGAAAGTGAAACCATCACCTTCAACGCGCCTGAAGTCGGTACGTATAAATTCATTTGCACGTTTCCCGCGCATTACGGTTTGATGCAGGGTGATTTCATCGTGGAATAATTAAATTCAAATACATCCCAAAAAGGCTTCCCTAGGGAAGTCTTTTTTATTTCTGAGGTTATTATTTCAGACCTACACACGCTTTCGATGTAAAATTGGGGGACTACCAAATGCAGTCGCTTACGTTGCCCCTTTATTGGGCATATACGATCATTTCAAAATACGCTGCTACGCTTTTATGCTGAAATCGCGTGTCAATTAAAACTCAAACACGCTGCGTTTGATATTCAATTGTTCGCTCTTGCGATAATCGGGACCAATTTCGGCATGCACCACATGAACTTGTTCGGGGTGTTCTTTAAACAAAAGTGTGTTTTGAAACCTCCATGCGGTCACTTTTGCGGGTAGCTTAGGTACCTCCAAATAAAACCAAGTGGCTTCAGACTCTTCCTCAAACCCAATTAGGGATAACGGGATTTTATTCCATTGCTGCGCTTTGTTTTTTGCGAAAAGTGCCAATTCTTGATTGAAGATTTTTTGCAACTTTCGCATGGTAGAACTGTCTCTCTTTCGAGGATCAAAATTCAATCCCTTGTCTTTCAACGCTTGTTGTATATCATCGGTAAATAAACGCACTTCGATTTGTGCCTCCGTTTGATTTTGGCTGATTCGAACATGGGAAACCCCCACATAAAAAGGGTGCATCCAAGATCCCAAGACAAAAAAAAGGACCACAAAGAGAAGGGGAACGGCTATTTTTGTACGCGCTTGTTTCACCCACGCAAAATACAACGCAATGACGAACTTGGTTATTTTATCGCTCAAACCCCATCTAATTTGGCTAGAATTAGGTTTCAAACACCTTTTAGACTTTAATGGATACGACCATATGCTGTTTTTATGGATGTCGTTTCTGGCCCTCACTTGGGTCGGGTACAAACGGGCATTGCTGCAAGTAAGCGTATTCACCCTGGCACATTCCTTAACTTTGGCCTTGAGTGTTTTCTATACCAATCCCATTTCAAGCGATTGGATTGAGCGACTCATTGCCCTTAGCATTGGCATCAGCGCCCTCGTGCATCTAATTCCTAATACAATTATTAAGCCCAAAGCTTGGGTTCCAAATGCCCTCATCTTTTTATTCGGATTGATCCATGGCATGGGCTTTTCGGGTTTGCTGCGCTCGCTTTTGGGACCTGATTCGGAAGTTTGGTCGCCCTTGCTTTTTTTCAATATCGGACTTGAAATCGGACAAATAGCTTGGGTTGCCCTGCTCTTGTTGGTACAAAGTGCGCTGCGGCATTATAAAAAGGATTGGTTTATACCTTATCAAACAGGATCCGCATGGTTCGGTCTTTTATTGAGTTTGTATCTTTTTATCAGCCGTTTCTAAACACGGATATCCTCGTGAAACAAGTCGAATTGCGTATATTCGCCGTTTCATGAATTCCATTTTACGCAAAACCATCGGCGCCAGCCTTATTTTTTTTCTCGGGGGAATTTCATTCACGTCCGCACAAAATACCCAAAACAATCCCGCTTCCAATCACGGAAACCGATTTGAACAATTGGGAAATATTTTAACAGACCCAAGCGAATACCGCACCGCCTCGGGTGCACCCGGACATAAATATTGGCAACAAAAAGCCGATTACAAAATCAAGGCAAGATTAGACGAAGAGCACAAATTGTTGTACGGCGATGAAATTATCACCTACACCAATAATTCGCCCGATGCCCTAACCTATTTATGGTTGCAATTGGACGAGAACCAACACGCTCCCAATGCCGAAAGTCACTTCTTTAATCCAGAATCCTTAGAGAATAGAGGTTCCGCTTCAACGCCCATTATAACACAGGAAGCCTTAGAAAGCATGAACATTCAGGAGCGCTTTAGGGGACATGGCGTGGTTATTGAATCGGTATTGGATGCCAAAAACAAACCCCTACCCTATAAGGTAAATTATACCATGATGCGCGTTGATTTGGCCAAGCCGTTAAAGCCCGGCAAATCGTTTAAATTTCGCATCCAATGGCATTATAAAATTCCCGAGAAATCTAAAATTGGAGGCCGTGGCGGTTACGAACATTTTGATGAAGACGGCAACGATTTATTCACCATTTCGCAGTGGTACCCGCGCATGTGCGTGTATTCCGATTATCAGGGTTGGAACCACAAACAATTTACGGGCCGTGGCGAATTTTCCTTGGTTTTTGGCGACTTCGACGTGGAAATGACCGTTCCTGCTGACCATATAATTGCGTCTACAGGCGAATGCACCAACTATAAAGAGGTACTAAGCCCAGACGAGCTTGCACGATGGAAAACTGCTCAAAATGCAACGAGTCCCGTTCAAATTGTAGGACTTTTAGACATTCAAACCAAAGAGCGTCAGGCGGATCAGAGCGCGGTTAAAACATGGAAATACACAGCCAAAAACGTGCGTGATTTTGCATGGGGTAGCTCTCGCAAATTCGCGTGGGATGCCATGGGCATTGAAATCGACGGTCGCAAGGTGATGTGCATGAGTTACTATCCCAAAGAATCCTATGCACTTTACAATTTGTATTCAACCAAGGTGGTTGCCCATACCATCAAAACCTATTCCAAATTCACCATTCCTTATAACTATCCCGTAGCCATTTCCGTAGAAGCGTCTAGCGGTATGGAATACCCTATGATTTGCTTTAATTACGGCAGAACCGATAAACAAGGCAATTACAGCGAGGCCATAAAGTATGGAATGATAGGGGTGATTATTCATGAGGTGGGACATAATTTCTTTCCGATGATTATCAATTCCGACGAGCGCAATTGGAGCTGGATGGACGAGGGCTTGAACACCTTTGTGCAGTTTTTGACGGAACAAGAATTTGACAATAATTATCCATCTCGCCGGGGTCCCGCTCACAAAATCGTGGACTATATGAAGCTTCCCAAAGAACGCTTAGAACCTATAATGACTAATTCCGAAAACATTATCGAATTCGGTCCCAATGCGTATGCAAAACCCGCTACCGCACTCAATATATTAAGAGAAACCGTTATGGGTCGGGAACTTTTTGATTTTGCTTTTAAAGAATATTGCACGCGCTGGGCCTTCAAACATCCGAGTCCTGCAGATTTTTTCCGCACCATGGAAGACGCCTCTGGGGTCGATTTAGATTGGTTTTGGAGGGCTTGGTTTTACGATATTGAACCGGTAGACATTTCCCTAGATTCGGTTAGTGCGTTTTCTATGAATTTCCCTACTGCCATTCCTAATAGCTGGGACAGCAGCGCGGCCACCGAATTGGGTCGTAATGCAACTACGCGGCCAAACCAACGCGTGATTAAACCCGTAGACGAGGATGCCTTTTTACATATATCCCAGCTCCGCAATAAAGCCGAGGGCTACACATTTGCGGTGGATGTAGATACCACCTTACGGGATTTCTATTACTACTACGATGCGAAATCGGATACGGCGTATTTAGCAGAAAAGGCCGAGAGGCAAAAATCACTTCGTCGGAGAAGGTCCAACCCCTATGAAAATCTCGAACCCCTGGGAGCCACTGATACCCTAGCCCTCCGAAATCAGCATGCCTACGAGCTGCATCTGAGCAATTTAGGCGGGTGTGTAATGCCTTTAATTGTAGGATGGGAATTTGAAGACGGCAGCACGGAAGTCGACTATATTTCGGCCTATGTATGGCGTCAGAACGAATACCAAATTACCAAAAGCTTTGTAAAGGGCAAAAAAGCGGTGCGCATTCAAATCGATCCGATGCGCGAAACCGCTGATATTGACGAGGACAATAACACGTGGCCTAAAACCTTGAAATACAATCGCTTTGAGGTTTTCAAACGTAAAGAAGTAGAGTCTGTAGACCGCAATCCGATGCAGCGTTTTCACAATCGTAAAAAATAATTCAAAAAAAAATACCCTTCGTGCTCACAATTGAATCCTTTGCCTATATTTGTATCGTTTTAATATAATGAATACAGGTAAAGTTAAATTTTACAACGAAACCAAAGGTTATGGTTTTATTGTTGACGACAACACTCAAGAAGAGTACTTCACACATGCTACAGGCTTAATCGACAAAGTTCAAGAGAACGATTCGGTTGAGTATGAATTGGAAGAAGGCCGCAAAGGATTAAATGCTATAAACGTAAAAGTTACTAGGTAATCAAGTTTAAAATCCATTTCCTTTTAAAATGCCCCGAAATTCGGGGCATTTTCTTTTAGTGCCTGTCTGTAAGACCCAAGGAAACAACCACCTAATTGCATTAAACACCGTAAATGTCGCGTCATTTTACTGCAAAAAACACCAAATGCTGACAATCCGATGTTATTTTGTTGCACCAAATGCAAAAACGGTCGAAAGCATAATTTATAAAAAATGCGACAAAACACCTTTTACTTGACCTTTTTATTTGCGCTTTTGAGTTTTTTCGGGGGAAGTTTACCGAACGCCTTCGGCCAAATTGACACCCAAGAACGTTTGAACGATGTGGTCATAACCGGCACTTTAAAGAGTGTACGGCTAGCCGAAAGCCCGGTGCATGTAGACATCTACCAAAAACGCTTTTTCACCCAAAATCCGAGTCCCAATTTATTCGATGCCTTGCAGCTAGCCAGCGGCGTGCGGCCTCAAGTGAACTGCAATATTTGCGCCACCGGCGATATCCATATAAATGGAATGGAAGGTCCTTATACCATGGTACTTATAGATGGCATGCCCATTGTAAGCTCTTTGGCTTCGGTTTACGGTTTAATGGGCATTCCC
>JBIKIM010000093.1:0-5293 GCA_044361605.1 Bacteroidia bacterium
CAATAGAAATTCATATTTAAACAAATTCGGCAATCAAATAGGCGTTTATTATAGACCTCAATTGTCGTATTTGAAACAGAGTTATTTCCAATTCGAATACAATGCGGTTAGACCTTTTACGTATTCGCATCGCAAAGGATCACCCAATTATTATTCCAATTACAATCAAGCATTGGCCCATCCTCTAGAAAGTAATTTCAGAGAATTCATTGTACGCTTTTTTGCGGTCCCTAAAAACGCCCAACGGTGGGCATTCAAGAACACATCTCAATGGGCTTGGAAAGGATTGAATCAAATGGCAGAAAATTTCGGAGGGGATTTTCGTATTCCCTACAATACTGCACTAGACCGCGAAAACGCTCCTATTTTACAGGGACAGCTTCAGGAGCGGTTGAATGTCATAACTACCGTAGTTTATTACGTCCAACCCAATGCCAAGGTTGAATTATCGCATCATTGGTTCCGGTCTTCTACCGAGTCAAATACCAATAACTTTCATTATTTAGCACTCTCCATCAAGTACAATTTTACAGATACCCGAGAAACGTATTTGTTCTAAATCTTATTTGATCCGTTTAAATATTTTATCCCAACGCACCCCTTTGGTGTCGTACATCATGGTATTGCCTTGAATTAAGGGTTCTCCGATTTCATTGATGCCAATTACTTTGCGCAAAGAGAAGAACGTAAAGAGCGGCTTCCCCAAAATATGGTTTTCGGGAACATAACCCCAATATCTTGAATCCGAGCTGTTAAATCTATTATCGCCCATCATCCAATAATATCCGTATTTAAAGGTGTAAGACTTTATTTCTTTATAGGTGTTGGGTTGGTAAAAGCGCCCATTTTGCTCCGATATGCCTGCTTCCTCATAAATATTAATGGCGGCTTTTAGCCAGTCCCAATTATCTTTGGTTAATACAATGGTTTCGCCTCGCTTGGGAAGGTAAACTGGCCCGTAATCGATTAAACTCCACTTGTGCTTAAGGAAAGAATTCGTGTTGGTGTCGGGGAATAAATGGCGGTCGTAGCCTTCGTCAATTACATCTTCAAAAATGGCAGCTACCGACGGATTTTTTCTAATTTTGTCGACATTCTCCTCCCAAGTATAAATATGATAGGGAGATAAGCGCTGTCCTTGTTTTTCTGTAGATCGGAGAATTTCAGGCGCCACACGATAGGGTATGGTAAAATCCCCTAATTCGTTTTCTAGAAGGAATTCTTGAGTTATATAATCCTTCATCAACAACATATACCTTTTTTGTTGCTTATCTACTTTAGGCAATTGAGAGCCGTTAATAAATACATTTCCAGAGCGGATTTCTAATTTGTCGCCAGGTATTCCAACGCAGCGTTTTACGTAATTGTCTTTTTTATCTACGGGAAATCCTTCATCAGCAGGCCAATTGAAAACAATCACATCGTTGTTTTTGATGGTATACCAACCCGGTAAACGCATATACGGGAATTCTATAAGTTCAGAATAAGCCTTGAAGCCGGCGATTTCTTTAGGGGCTAATACCGGAACCGAAATGGGTGTTAAAGGAATACGCATACCGATATTGGTCCTGCTAACCACCAAGTAATCGCCGACCATCAAGTTAGATTCCATAGATGGGGTAGGGATTTGATATAAATCGAAAAATAAGGCGCGCATGCCACCTGCTACATAGGCGGCAAAAAGCAGCGCATCGGCCCATTCGCGACCACCACCAGTTTTAGGTAAATGGGTGGCTCTCCAGTCCTTGCTGCCGGCAGCGCCTTTAAATGTCAATGTTTTATCGAAAAACAAATAGGGAAAATAGGCAAACGTGAGTACAATTCCTGCAAATTGCTCCCAAAAAGTATGTTTCCCAAAACTCCGAAGTAAGTCTAATTTGATATTGAAGCTAAATAAAATATTCACCCCCGGTATGACCATACCAATCATATACCATTTAGGTCTATCTACAATTTGAATCCAATACCACCAATTGGCGATGGGTATCCATGCTAAAAGCGGATTTATGCCTGCCAGCTTGAACATGCGTGACAAACCCAATCTTGTGAGTAAAAACGCTATTGTCCAAATAGCAATGAAAATCTGTAGGTTAAAACTGTTCATATAAATTAAAACTTCAATAAGTCAGACATCGAATAAATTCCTTTTTTGCCTATTAAAAATCGAGCTGCGGCAATGGCTCCTTTGGCAAATCCCAATCTTCCTTTGGCTTCATGGGTTATTTCAATTTTGTCAATTTCGCTTTCGTAAATCAGGGTATGTGTACCCGGTACGTTGGGTTCACGAATCGCTTGAATGGGAAGTGTATGCGACCTATCCGCGGCAACATCGAATTCATCAACCAAATTGAAAGAATTTAGCCTATCTATATTCTCAATCGTTTGTTCCGCCAAGGTAATGGCCGTGCCGGAAGGGGCATCTTTTTTCTCAGTGTGGTGTATTTCAACCATTCTCGGAATGTAATTGGGTTGCGCATTCATCCACTGAGCTAAGGTCTTGTTCAATGCGAAAAAAAGATTCACCCCAATTGAAAAATTGGTAGCATAGAAGAACGTTGCGTTTTTCTGATTTACATACTCGGATACGTCTTTAAAGTCATCGTACCACCCTGTAGTGCCTACGACCAATGGAAGTTGTATGTCGGCAGCGTGTTTGATGTGCTTTGCGGCTAATTCTGGCATTGTAAAGTCAATAGCAACCTCTGCATTTGATCCTTTACAATCGATAAAAGGGTTGTTTTCATCGTAAATTTCAGATACAGTAAAATTCATTTCTTCTGCTAATGATTCGATGGTTTTACCCATTTTACCGTACCCGATAATTGCAATTTTCACGAAACAAAAATAAGATAGATTCCCACATTAAGCAGATTCTACTTAAAATACATGATAAATTTCTCATTTTTGTCGAGCAAAAACAATGAAACGTATTCTGAAACTTTTGGGACTTGTCTCCGGTTCTAGCCTGCTAATACTAATTTTAATATTCGTAGTTCAGTCAAGTTCAAATGATAAACATACGGAGGTTTTTATCAAGAAGACTTGGTCACAACAGGAGTTTGATAATTATATATCCACTGAATTTGATTTGTCATTGCCCTTTGGAATGGCCCATTGGGGAGAAAAAATAGGGTTTAAAATTCAAACCAGTCGATTCATCCTGCCCCCACATACGTCGGCTTGGAAGTTTTTGAAACTCCTTAGAGAAAATAGAAACCAAACCGTGAATGTGGTGATACCTCCAGGAATTCACGCTAAAGAACTGAAACGAATTCTTTTAAGGAATTTTGATGTAGCCTCTGACGATTTGGATGAAATTTGGAGAAACAATGAAATTCCCGATAAATTCGGCGATTCATATTGGTCTCAATTTAATGTCGATAATTTTACTTGGCCTACTTTAATAATCCCTAACACCTATAATTTCTCTAGAAATACGGATATCGAAAAGTTTTTCGAACGCATGCAAAGCGAGCAAGCGCTTTTTTGGAATGACGAAAGAAAACAGAAGCTCATAAATCAAAAATTGAACATTAACGAAGCGATAACTTTGGCAAGTATTGTACAAAAAGAAAGCTTAAAAGTTGATGAATATGAGAAAATTGCAGGGGTTTACTTAAACAGATTGCGCATCAATATGTTTTTGGGTGCAGATCCAACTTTGGTGTTTATTAGAGGTAAAGGAGGGAGGGTCTACAACAAGGACATGAACCGCATTTCGCCCTATAACACCTATCGAAATAAAGGATTACCTCCGGGTCCTATTTGTTTCCCATCAAAACAGGCAATTGATGCCGTACTGAATTATTCAGAACATCCGTATTTGTATTTCTGCGCAAAAAGTGACTTGAGTGGGTATCACCTGTTTGCCAGGAACTATTCAGATCATTTGAAAAACGCCCGACTTTTTCAAGCAAAACTCAACCAAATTGCCAATCGTAAAGCCGGACGTTTGAAAAAAAATACTTAGTTTTTAATGAAACGAGTGGCTCCAGTACTTCCGTCGGCATTTACGAAATTGACATAGTATACACCTGCGGGTAGGTCACTAACGTTATGGCTTTGGTCGTGTTCGATTTTTTGAACGAATTGACCTTTCGAATTCCATATAAAACCTTGCTTAATCGCATTTTTAAAATTAAGAATGTTGCTAACGGGGTTTTCCATAATCGCATTTTGATTCTTGGATTTTGAAGCGTTTTGATTGGTTTGGGCTTCCCCGATAGTTGTGGTAAATTTATGAAAGTAATCCCCACCATTTTTTCCATCAGAATTGGACAGGATTATAGTTGAAAATATTCGAACGTCGCCTGTGGCCGAGGCAGGTGCCGTCCATTTAGCTGACCATGAATTCAATGATGATCCTGTTCCTGGAGACGTATGGCCCCAAATCTGTTGATTTCCACTATTGTAAACGTTTGTGCCATTACCCGATGCCGTACTAAGGCTTCCTGCAACGGTATTCTTGCTGTTTATAATTGACATCTGAAATCCCATTTTTGAGGAATTTCCAGCTGCTATCAATGTAATATCATAGGTTTTATTAGGCTCGTATGCGGTAACCGGACTTCCATTGTCTGAAATTGTTACACTAATATTGGCACTTGGATCGGTAGCCGAGCCATGACATCCGCTACAATCACCCGATGATCCAGGTGCTCCGGTGCGATTTCCGCCGGGTCCGTTAGAGCTGCTACTTAGTGTAAATAAGGCGGTTAGCGCTAAAATCGTCAATCCAAATCGTATGTATTGTATTTTCATATGTCTTGTTTGTTGTTCGAAAGTAATAATTATTGACAAAAAAATTGAAGATTTATCGAGATGTTGAACAATTCATCCGTTAGGTTATCTTATTTTTGCCTTGAGTATGAGCACACCAGAAAGTTATATACCTATTCTGATCCAATTGGCATTTTCAATCGGATTCGTAGCGTTGGCTTTATTTCTGTCCCAATTATTGGGTCCTAAGAAAAAGACCAAGCAAAAGTTAGAAGTATTTGAATGCGGTATTGAAAGCCAAGGAGATGCTCGATTCCCCGTTTCTGTAAAGTATTTTTTATCCGCTATTCTCTTTGTGCTTTTTGATGTAGAGGTAATTTTCTTCTATCCCTACGCCGTTAATTTCAGGGAATTGGGTTGGGAAGGATTTATCGCCGTATTGACCTTTGTTGGTTTCTTTTTGGCGGGTTTCATATATGTTTGGAAAAAAGGCGCCCTAGAATGGGAGCGTTAATCGAAAATTATGGTAAAAATTGTTAATGCGCCGGAAGGCATGGAAGGACAAGGTTTTTTT
>JBIKIM010000144.1:0-4290 GCA_044361605.1 Bacteroidia bacterium
CAGTGCGCACAAATATAGTTTGTCCGCCAACACGACCTTTTTGGGTAAATCCATTTCGGCGATTGGGCAAACGTTTCTTCTCTACAATATTAGAAAGTTGGCGTTTGAACTTGGTGTCGGTGCTTTGGTTTAATATGTGCTTAGCCGCTTCAAGTACTACTTCAGGTGTTAATTCTTCAGCTATACGGAAATTGCTTTTCATATCAGCGATAGCAGCGGCCTCAGCCTTATCTGATTTTTCTTTCTTTTCAGATTTATTGCTCAAAGGCTGACTTAACTTACAACCATCGCGGTATAATGCATTCGCTTTTAATCCCAATCTCCAGCTTGACTCGTAGCAATTTTTGATGTCTTCAATAGTGGCTTCGTTAGGCAGGTTGATAGTTTTGCTTATCGCACCAGATATGAACGGCTGAGCGGCAGCCATCATCCGGATATGGGAATAGGCATGCAACAAACGCTCTCCTTTGTTTCCACAACGGTTGGCACAATCAAAAACAGGCAAATGCTCGTCCTTCAAAAGAGGGGCTCCTTCAACCGTCATTGTTCCTACCACAAAATCATTGGCAAGCTCAACGTGTGCACTGCTGAAACCTAATTCGGCAAGCATGTCGAAATCTGGCGAATTGTAGGTCTCTGCGGCAATACCACAACGTTCCATACAATCTTCACCTAAGGTATATTTATTGAATACGAAACCGATTTCAAAAGCCATTGGTGCCGCTTCTTCAAGCTTCTTCAAATCCATGGTATTGAAACCTTTCACTCTTAAACTATCGTGATTCACAAAAGGAGCTCCCACAAACGTTTGATGCCCTTTCGCATAGTTCACGATGTCTTGAATTTCTTGTTCCGCGTAACCCAAATTCTTCAACGCCAAAGGAACGGTTTGATTTACAATTTTAAAGTAACCTCCGCCAGATAGCTTTTTGTATTTCACCAAGGCGAAATCAGGCTCAATACCCGTGGTATCGCAATCCATTAACAAACCGATTGTACCGGTTGGCGCAATAACAGTCGTTTGTGCGTTACGGAAACCGTACTGCTCTCCCCACTTAACCGCTTTATCCCAAGAAGCACACGCAGAGTTCAATAGATAGTCAGGACAATATTTTTCGTCGATACACACCGGAGTTACGCTCAATCCCTCAAAAGCCAAAGGCGTATTGTAGGCTGCATAACGGTGGTTACGTATCACACGAAGCATGTGTTTTTTGTTCTTTTCGTACATACGGAAGGGACCTTTTGTAGCCGCCATCTCTGCACTTGTTGCATACGCCGTACCGGTTAAAATAGCAGTTACTGCTCCTGCAATTGCAGTAGCTTCTTTGCTATCGTAAGGAATACCAGCACTCATCAAAACCGAACCTAGGTTGGCATAACCCAATCCCAATGTGCGATAATCGTAGCTTAATTGCGCCACTTCCTTCGAAGGAAATTGTGCCATAAGAACGCTAATCTCCAAAACGGTCGTCCACATACGTGAAGCATACTCTAATTTCTCTACGTCAAACGTACACTTGTCTTCATGGAAGAATTTTCTCAAATTCAAAGAAGCCAAATTACACGCAGTATTGTCTAGGAACATATATTCCGAGCAAGGGTTAGACGCATTGATGCGGCCGCCTTCTGGACAGGTATGCCATTCGTTGATGGTATCGTCGTATTGTACTCCTGGATCCGCACAAGCCCAAGCAGCGTCACCGATTTCGTCCCATACTTGTTGAGCTGGCATGCTCTTCATCGTTTCTCCGGTAGAACGCGCCTTAAATTCCCAATCAGCTCCTTTTTCAAGCTTTTCGAAAAACAAATTGGGTATACGCAATGAATTGTTGCTGTTTTGTCCGGATACGGTATTGTAGGCCTCTCCTTCGTAATCGCTGGCATAACCACCCTCAATTAACGCCGCTACCTTTTTCTCTTCTCCTTTTTTCCATTGGATAAACTCCATGGCTTCGGGATGGTCTAGGTCTAAACAAACCATTTTAGCCGCTCTGCGGGTAGTACCACCACTCTTTATAGCTCCCGCTGCACGGTCACCAATGCGCAAGAAGCTCATCAATCCACTTGAAGTTCCTCCGCCGCTTAACTTTTCACCAGCGCCACGAATTTTTGAAAAATTCGTTCCCACACCTGAACCATATTTAAAAATACGCGCTTCACGAACCCATAAATCCATGATACCACCCTCGTTTACCAAGTCATCGTCTACCGATAAAATGAAACATGCGTGGGGCTGAGGACGTTCGTAAGCCGATGTGCTTTTCATTAATTTTTCAGTTTCAGGATCCACAAAATAATGGCCCTGAGGTTTGCCTGATATGCCATAAACATGATGTAAGCCTGTATTAAACCACTGCGGACTGTTAGGCGCCGATTCTTGATTCAACAAGGAATACACAATTTCCTCGTAAAAAACCTGCGCATCCTCAGTAGATGCAAAATACCCATGTTTTTCACCCCAATAACGCCACGTTGCCGCCAAACGATGTACCGTTTGCTTTACTGAAGTTTCACTTCCCAACGACCCATCTGCCTGTGGAACCCCAGCTTTACGGAAATATTTTTGCGCCAAAATATCTGTAGCCACTTGGCTCCATCCTTTTGGTACTTCTACGTCGTTTAGTTCAAATACCACACTGCCATCTGGTTTTTTAATTACCGACTGGCGATAGTCGTACTCGAAAAGATCAAAGGGAGATACATTCTCCTTTGTGTTCATTCTGCCGAATCGTAACCCTTGGGCGGGGGCAGCATCTGTGTTAATTGTTTTTCTGGTCATCGTGTTTTTTTTTGTGGGTTAGGCTTTAATTTCAGCTGCTGTGTTTCAGTTGAACTAACAAAATTATCATAGCAATCCAAAACACCACTACAAGGTTTTCCACATAAAATCAAAAAAACCAATGTTAATAAGCCCTAAGGATGTGGATACATGTTAATCTATTATTATCCAATAACTTAAACGCAACATATTGATAATCACGACTATGTAATTTCAAAAAAAATAGACAGTCAAAAGTGCCATTCTTCATACTTTTTTCCTTATTTTGTATAACTGTTCACCATGCGCTACGCCCACCTAAAGAATTTACAAAAAAAAGGTCAAAAAGAAATTGCCGTTTTGATCGATCCCGACGAATTAGGTGACCGTACCCCTACTATAATAAAAGAAGCCCTTGCTAACCATATTAACCTGTTTTTAGTCGGCGGTTCTTTGGTTTCTTTGGGAAATACCCAAAATACCGTTGCCCTACTCAAAAAATCCGGCGCCCCTCACGTGCTCTTATTTCCAGGCAATGAAATACAACTCGTTGAAAACGCCGACGCCCTCCTATTCATGAGTCTCATTTCGGGTAGAAATCCCGAATACCTTATCGGCAAACAAGTCGCCGCAGCCCCTTGGGTAAAGCGCAGTGGCATAGAAACCATCCCTACAGGATACATGCTTGTAGAATCAGGAAAACTTACCTCTGCCTTATACATGAGTGGCAGCATCCCCTTGCCGAACGACAAACCCGATATTGCCGCAGCAACCGCCATGGCCGGTGAACTCCTCGGTATGAATGTACTCTACCTAGATGCCGGAAGCGGCGCCCAACAAATCGTTCCACCCACAATTATAAACGCCGTTCGCACCCATACTAACGCCGTATTATTTGTAGGCGGAGGTATTAAAACACCCGAACAAATTCAATCCATTTGGGAAAATGGAGCCGATATTGCCGTGGTAGGCAATGGAATATTCGAAAATCCCCAACTCATCAAAGAACTTTCCCAAATGCGTCAACAATTTTACCCCTCTCTAACCCACTAACGCGCTTTACCTTATGTTCGCCTATCCCTTCCAGTACCTATACCTCAAATCCGCATTAACCCGAACTGAACTCGCCGAACGCCTTACCCAGGTAAGCTACCTCAGCGATGAAAATTACAAGAAAACGAGTCAAAATACCTCGGTCTTCTTTGGGGAAGTTTCACCCATCGACTTCAACCTCGAACACATTTCTAAAAAACAGCAAAGTGTCAACTTCGTAAGAGGTAAATTCCTAGGCGCGGATTCCGATATGTATGTCAAAATCAGATTAGGGGCTTGGCAACATCAACGCGTGTATTTCATGCTCGTGGCCACCTTATTCACCATGCTTGGCTTTTTGATTTACTACGTAATGCAAGAACCCCAAGGCTTTCGATATCCCCAAGAATACTATCAATTATACGGTTATAACAGCTCCGAAACGGCCTATAACTTAGGAACCCCACTGGCCCTAATTATGGAAGCCATCATAGCGA
>JBIKIM010000094.1:0-5247 GCA_044361605.1 Bacteroidia bacterium
TTCTTGTGCTGGTATATAATACGTGGCCCAATAGAAACCGCCTAATACACCAGCGGCTACAACAGCACCTGCGACAATAATACGCATCTTGTTATTTCGGTAAAATTCCAAGAAATTTTCCTTTTGTAATTTCAAAACGTCTAGGTTATCCATAATTTGAGGGGGCGAATATAATAAAACTCCTTTGTTTTTTGATGCTATCAATCCATTATGTATGGATAATCGTTTTCTACGTACACATCACGGAATAGTAATGAGGCATCTGGTAGTGGAGATTCCTCAGCAAAAGTGACACTTTCTTCTACTTGTTGATTGATGATTTCTTCGATTGCGTCGAGTTCCGCTTCCGTAGCAAACTTGTTTTTCAATATTGTAGCCTTAGTCGTTTCAATAGGATCTTTCTCCTTGTATTCTGCAAGTTCTTCTTTAGTTCTATAACTAGCAGGATCACTCATGCTATGTCCGCGGTATCTATACGTTTTGATTTCTAGGAATGTTGGACCGTTTCCTTTTCGGGCTTCTTCAGCGGCTTTGAACATTGCTTCGTGGACGGTTTCACATTTCATACCGTCAATTTGATAACTAGGCATATCATATGCGGAACCGATTTTATAAATATCCAGCATGTTCGTTGTCCTAGCAACGCTAGTACCCATTGCATATTCATTGTTCTCACAGATAAATATAACAGGTAATTTCCACAACATAGCCATATTGAACGCTTCATGCAAAGCACCTTGTCGAGCTGCACCGTCGCCAAAATAACATACCGATACGTTTTTCGTTCCGTTATATTGTTCGGCTAATGCCATGCCAGCCCCAAGGGGAATCTGAGCGCCAACGATGCCATGACCTCCAAAGAAATGGTGTTCCTTTGAAAACATATGCATGCTGCCCCCTTTTCCACCGCTGCAACCTGTTGCTTTTCCATACAATTCGGCCATTACGGAATTTGGTGTCATACCCAAAGCCAATGCATGTCCGTGATCGCGATATGCCGTTATTACCTTGTCTTCAGGTGTTAGTGCCGTTTTCATGGCTGCCACTAACGCTTCTTGACCAATATATAGGTGGCAAAACCCTTTTATTTTCTGTTTTCCGTATAGTTGGGCTGCTTTTTCTTCGAAACGTCGCACCAACATCATAATACGGTACCACTCCAAATAGGTGTCTTTTTTGAATTTCATATTAGGTTTTAATCTAGTTGAGGCTGCGAATATAGCAATGCTTCACCTATGTGGCGAAATACTCTGTCTAAATTTTATCCTCTATGTTCTTCACCTTGTCTTTAATCATACCGATTTCACGCTGTAAAATACGCAGGGTAGGGCCTACATCGCTTTGGTCTGAGGCAATAGGCTCTTCGAATTTCGGATTTATATAATGTACAAATTTCCATACTTCCAATATTTCTTGCACTCGAACCGGATAGGGTTGAAACATGGGATTGGTGGAGCATAAAAGAAAAGTTCCGTCTTCTTCAATCCGATTGTAAAGGATTTTAAACACAATTCCGTCGTCTTGGGTAAGTACCACATACGGCCGTCCATTCTTTACCATATTCCAATCTTGCAAATATTCGCCCGTAACAAATCCGCCATCGAGCACCGGAGGCATACTGTCTCCCGAAATGGGAAAGGTTCTGTATTTCTTATTGGCCGATAAGAAAGGCATATTAAAGGCAGGCAATACTTTTATAAATTCAGGATCTGCGTAACCTGTTGTATAACCTGCTTTCGCTTTCAGGGGAACCCATTCTACGTTTTCATCGTTGTTGGCGTTTACCGTGGTTGCTAAAATACGTAAACGTGTGCCTGTTAAATCCATGTCGAACCCTTTTTCCAATTGGGCTAACTGGCTCTCTACAATCGAAGACAAGTCCACGCGCAATAGTTTATCTACATTTACTTGATAGAAATCGGATAGTTTTAGAATAACAGCAATGCCGGGCTCTGCAACGCCATTTTCGTAGCTATTGTAAGCCGAACGCGTTATACCTAAGCTCCCCGCCACGTCTTCCTGGCTGCGTTTACGACGTTTTCGAAGTAATTTGATATTTTCCTTAAGATACATAAAAGCGTGATTTTTTAACAAATATAAGACAATATAATTATCAATGGCAAGAATTTTAACAAATGATTGTATCTGAGCCTATCATTTTCTCGACGCAGATAGGGTAGCGGGTTTTTTGTTTTCGTGGATTTGGTATTATTTTGCCTGTGTGAAGCATTGGTTAATTAAATCGGAACCGTTTAAATACAGTTGGGAACAGTTTGAAAAAGATACTCATACCTTCTGGGACGGTGTTCGTAACTATCAAGCTCGAAACAACCTTAGAGATATGCAACCCGGTGATTGGTGTTTCTTTTATCACAGCAACGAAGGAAAAGAAATTGTCGGAATTGCAGAAGTTATTAAATCGGCGTATCAAGATCCTACTACCGACATCGCCCAATGGGTCGTGGTGGATCTTAAACCGTTAAAGAAACTTAAAAAAACCGTAAGTTTGTCGCAAATAAAGAGCGACCTGCGTTTGGCCGATATGGGACTTCTTAAACAACCCCGTCTTTCCGTAATAGCCCTATCAGAAGATCAGTTTAATATAATATTAGAACTAGCCGATGAGCGATAATTCCTCCCAAAAAGAGCTGCTGAACGCCCAGAAAACAGAATTAATAATCAAGCGATTCGCCTTGGAGTTAATTGAAAATCACGGCGAATTTAGTCAGTCCGCTATAATCGGATTACAACCAAGGGGCATTGAACTTGCAGAAGCCATTAGAAACGAAATCGAACGATTTAGCGGCATTTCTATACTCTTTGGGACATTAGATCATACCTTTTATCGCGACGATATTAGCCGCGGAGGCATTCACATACCCAAACCGTCAAAAATTGACTTTTCTACAGAGAATTTGCGGATTATTCTTATCGACGACGTATTGTACACAGGCAGAAGTATTCGAGCCGCTATTGATGGTATCATGCGATTTGGCAGACCTAAAGACATCGAATTAATGGTTATGGTTGATAGAATACATCAACGCGAAGTTCCGATAAAGCCAGATTATAAAGGAGTTGCAATAGATAGTAGAAATACCGATCAATTTGTAAAGGTCGATTGGAATGCAAACAAAGAAGTAACAGTTTGGCTATTAGACAAAAAAGCATGAGCAACGGAGTTATCAAACATCTTTTAGGTATCAAAGGGCTGCAACGCAACCAAATAGAGTCTATTTTTCAAACAGCCGATAATTTCTCAGAACTCCTTAAAGCGCCGGTTAAAAAAACCCCCGCCTTACGCGACATCACCATCGCAAATTTGTTTTTTGAGAATTCAACCCGCACGCGTGTGTCGTTCGAATTGGCAGAAAAACGACTCGGTGCCGATGTGGTAAATTTCTCAAGCGCTTCTTCAAGCGTCAAGAAAGGAGAAACCCTGATCGATACGGTTAATAATATTTTGAGCATGAAGGTTGATATGGTTGTGATGCGTCATCCCGCACCCGGTGCCTGTCAATTCCTTGCCCAACATGTAGACGCCCAAATTATTAACGCTGGCGACGGTACTCACGAACATCCTACCCAGGCGTTATTAGATGCCTTTTCAATTCGAAATCATTTCAAAGGCAGTATTGAAGGCAAAAAAGTTCTCATCGTCGGAGATATTAAACATTCCCGAGTAGCCTTGAGTAATATTTACTGTCTGCAGTTATTAGGAGCGGAAGTCATGGTATGCGGACCCGCAACTTTGATCCCGAAAAATATTGAAAGTTTGGGAGTGAAAGTATCGCATAACTTCGATGAAGCGCTTAAATGGGCCGATGTTGCCAATATGTTACGGATACAATTGGAGCGCCAAGATTCCCGATTTTTCCCCTCATTGCGTGAATATTCATCGTTATACGGCTTAAACACAACGAGACTGGAAAAATGCAATAAAGAATTGTTAATCATGCATCCCGGTCCCATAAACAGGGGAGTGGAAATAAGTAGTGAGGTTGCCGATAGTGCCAATAGTATCATCCTGCAGCAAGTAGAAAATGGTGTCGCCATTCGAATGGCTGTTTTATTTTTACTCGCACAGCGTAACCTATAATTGTTATGAATCCTATATTAGTAGAGTTGAGTCGCGGAGGGATTACAGAAAGTTTTCACCGTGGTGTAATTTGTGTGGTAGACGATTCGGGAAAAATCATCTACTCAAAAGGCGATACTTCCCAAGTTTGCTATCCTCGGAGTGCCTTAAAATACCTCCAACACATCCCGTTAATAGCCCAAGGAATCGCAGATCATTTTAAAATTAGTGACCAAGAACTTGCCTTGATGTGTGGTTCGCATAATGGGGAAGATACCCATGTGCAAACGGTACGGTCTCTGTTACAAAAAATAGGATATTCGGAAAACGAACTCCAATGCGGGGCTCAAAATCCAACCCGCAAAAGCGATTGGATTCAGCTAATAAAATCGGGCGATTTTGCAAAGGCCGTCCATAACAACTGTAGTGGTAAACACGCCGGCTTCCTCGCTTTCAATGCCTTTCACCAATTAACAACCCAAGAATACCTGTCGCCTCAGTTCTCATTGCAATCGCAAATCAAAGATACGATTGCCCGATTCGCAGAATTAGACTCCCAAAAACTTCATGCAGGTATAGACGGCTGCAGCGCACCTACCTATGCGCTGTCTGTATATCACCAAGCGCTGATGTATAAAAACTTGATTTCTCCAAACGCCAATATCCCCCTTGAAGAACAAAATGCAGCGAAACGTATTGTACAAGCGGTTGCCGCATTTCCAGAAATGGTAGCCGGAACCAAACGGTATTGTACCGACTTAATGCGGGTAACCAAAGGCAGAATCATAGGTAAAACGGGTGCCGACGGCGTATACTGCCTATCCATTCCCGATAAAAAATGGGGAATCTCAATCAAAGTAGACGATGGAAAAATGGGGCCGCAATATCAAATTGCTCAAGCGCTTTTGACCCATCTTGAGTTGTTAAATCCAGAAGAAGCCCAAATGCTAGATCCCTACCAAGAGTTCGATATTCCCAACTTTGCAGGTAATATCGCTAGCCACACACGCGTCGTAAATCTTGAAAATGAAGCGTTGTAAATATGGTCTTCTCGTAATTGGAGCCGCGCTTTTATTTCCCCAAAAATCTATCGCACAATTTCGATTAATAAAGGCGCATTCTGATCAAGAGGACCGTATACTATCGACAAATTTCGCTTTGTTAGATCC
>JBIKIM010000095.1:0-5208 GCA_044361605.1 Bacteroidia bacterium
GAAATGCCTTACTTCAAGAGAAAATGGATGCCGACAGTTTGTTTGTAGCTCAACACCCCAGCTCCATGCTGTCGCGATTCCTATTGGCCCTTATGCCCATAGACGTGCCCGAACCGCCCAAAGATGAAAATGGGCAAATCGATTCCAGCTGGAGATACCGCTATTTCAAAACCCATTATTGGGAAAACGTAGACTTCAATGAAGAAGCGCTCGTTAGAATGCCCGTGAATGTGCTTAAGACCAAACTTGATTACTACTTTGATAATGTTATCATACCCGATGCCGACTCCAGTATCGAGGCGTGCAATGATATTTTACGACAAGCCCAATACGGATTAGAAAATGAAAAATACCTCATTTGGTACCTAACCAATCGTTTCGAATCGAGTAAGATAATGGGACTAGACCGGGTGTTTGTGCATATGGCTCTTTCTCAATATTGCGCCGGTCGTACCTGGTGGGTCGACAGTACTACCACAGCCAACATGTGCAATAGCGCCTACCGCCGCTCCTACTCGCTCATTGGAGCCCAAGCCGCCGATCTTCAATTGAAAAACCAGGATTCTGTGTGGATCAAAACCAATAGCATCAAGGCCCCCTATACCATTTTAATGTTTTGGGATCCCACCTGCGGACATTGTAAGGAAATCATGCCTAAAATTGCTAAAATCTATGAAGAAAACAAAGCAAAAGGCTGGAAAGTCATTACCCTTGCCGCTGGAAATAAGAAAAAGGAATGGTACGAATATTTAGCCGCGCATCCCGAAATTTCTGAATTCACCAATTTACTTCGGGGGGAAGTCTTAGACCAACGCTATGCCGAAGCCCTTCAAGCCTATTACGTAATATCAAGTCCCACTATTTTCTTGTTAGATGAAAATAAAAAAATCGTGGCCAATCGCATCGATGTAGAAAAAATCGTTGAATATATCGCGCACCTCGAATCCAAAAAAACGAACCTTGAATCCAAAAAAACGCGTTAATTAATGGTGTAATACCTTGTCAACCGTTTTGCCGATTTCATCGGTATATACACATATTCCAAATGTGTAATACGAGGCAGAAAAGTAACTATTGGGCGTAAGAGAAAATCGAGCGCCCAATCCCGCAGATAGACCGAAATAACGCCATACGCGATAGGTGGCGTTTACGCCCGTTTCTATAGGAACCAACATCAAATCCCGGTAGTCGTAAGTGCCATCGGGCAATTTAAAAGACAGGTTTGCCGACCCAACCCCTACTTGTACTGTTTGCGCTAAAAACCACCGGTAATTTTTAAACCAACGGTATTCGCCAATTCCACTGAGGTAAAAATACGAATACATATTATCGGTCTCGTCCTGAAATGCAGTGGTGTATAAGCCAATATAACCGGCTGTTTTTTGATAGTCAGCGCCTACCCGCAATCCAAAGATATCAATGGGTTTTCCTCTTAAATAGGAACGTCGACTGTCTAAGCCCGCTCCCAAAGTGGGCTTGCGCTTTAGGCTCATCCGAACAGAATCCATTGGCGACCACAGCTGTGCTGCCAAACCATTAATCCATAAAACCGCTCCTAACACAATTAGCCAACGCTTCATTTTACAGCAAAGTTAGTTTAAAATACAAACACTACCTTTGTAACCTATTAGATCCAATGAAGCATAAAATCTTAATCCTTCAGCTTGTGTTGTTTAGCTTGGCGCTTTTTTGTCACAACGCCCTAAATGCGCAGATCCGTCGCAAACCCATTACCCCTGATCTAGGTACCCAAGGACTTCCATCGAATACCCCCGCCCCCGCAGAAGTAAATACCGCTCCGGCAAGCTTACCGCCTATCATTATAAAACAAGAGTCGGAGCACAAAGAAGTGCCGATTCGCAAACCCGTTAAAGGCAATTTTACCGCAGAAGGTTTATTGCAATTTAGCTTTGGCGATGAACCTTTGATGCTCAAGTTTACCGAAATAAAAGCCCGTTTTTTTGCCACAGACAAATTGGCCTATCGAGGTACCCTTGGCTTTGATATTGGATCACAAACCAATGATTTTATCGTCGATAAAAACACGGCCTCCTATACGATTTCCAATCAGTCCATACGAGCAGGTGGTGGTGTAGAAGTCCACTTAAAATCAAGCAAACGACTATCGCCCTATTACGGCGGTGAGGGACTTATTCTGTTACACACCCAAAAGACCAGTGGCACCAACACCAACGACTTGAAAACTTATAGTTTAGGCGCTGGATACCAAAGCGATTCTTCCTATACCGGGATATATTTAGGGGCTTTGGCAGGCTTAGACTGTTATATTACCTCTGACCTGTTTATTGGTTTTGAAATTGGCTTGGGCGTAACGTCATTCAGTACCGTTACTATTGGCGAACGCACCACATTACGAGGCACAACGGTAACAGAATCTAATGTGGTTAATGGCCGAGGAACACAATTGGGATTGCGCTACTCTCAAGGCATTCGCGTGGGTTTCAAATTTTAATTAATTCCACAAATAGCTCAATCCAAATTCCATGTAATCGGCCTTATTCAAATGGGCCTTCAACCGACTTCGGGCCACCCAATGGTGTCCCAATCGGTAGTCCAATCCAAAGGCATTATAAAACCAAGGTTTTTCGCTATGATAGGGTTTTACAATATACATCCCCAAGTCAAAACGTAACCCTAAGCGCCCAAAAAGGAACACCTTTCCTCCCCTAACCGCCAATTCGTAATTTTCGGATTCGCCCGCACGCGTTAATGCACCGGCATCGTTCCATTGGTAGTTGGGATCTAAAAATCCATCGAGACCTACATCCCAAAATGAAAATTTACTCTTTTGATTTCGGTAACTCACATCGGCAATCCAGATATAACTCCGTCGGGGATATTCCAAGCTTTTCTGATTGGTCGCTAGTTTCAATCCTGCTGCCAACGGAAAGGCAAAATAACGCTTCTTGGCCTCGTAATATTGCTTGCGGTTCGATGTTTTATACGGTCTATATGTAACCCCCACATTCACATTCAACGCATTCAATCCCACATTGGGCTTGCTGTAATTACCATTGGAACAATGGGTTAAATTCACGCCCGCTAAAATCCCAAATCGATTCACCGTAAACCGAACGTCGGCACTTAGCATCGCCAAATAGTTCAAATGAGACCCAATGGCATAGTTAATGGGTACGGTTGTGCTGTCGTATTTTTGGGTCAAATAAGACAATCCGTGCGTCAAACGACACCGTATCATCAGGTTCTTATTCAGTGGCAATCCCGCTCCCATGGAAACTCCGGCGCCAATTTGATAACCCGTTACCGGCAATCCCATATTCATCACCAACAAGGTGGTTCCCAGGTAGCGCATCAAATATTTGCGCTCTTCCAAGGGGTTGGGCACTCTTAATTCATTGGGAAGTTCCCAATCGGCATCTACTTGCAGACCGTAAACAGGAGCCCTCAGGGCTTCCGTGTACGAGCTGTGCGGTTGCATTCCCCCGAATAATAAAGACGCATCGATGCGGCTTTGCGCACCCACGAAAGTTGTCTGCATATAACAAACCAAGGCCGCAACCCGAAACCACATCCGCATTTTCATTGCCATTGACAATTAGGACATAAATTAGGAAGCCACTTCTGCGTTTTCATCGTAACTGAAATATAGGACATACATTAATAATCCGCATTTTCATTGCCATTGACAATTAGGAAATAAATCAGGAAGCCACTTCTGCGTTTTCATCGTAACTGAAATATAGGGCATAAATTCCGAAACAGATGGCGTATACCGGAGAGGCGATCACTTCAATCATGCGGTTGTAGATATCGTGCAAAACCCCTAATTCCATGACAAATTCCCGAAAAAGTCCAATTCCGAGGCATAAGAGATCAAAAAATGCCAATAAAATCCAAAATTGCTTACTAAAATCGGGGTGCAGCTTTTCACGTTTGAGGTAAATGTAACCCATAAAGCCGAACGTATACACCACTATTTCTCGCAAGCCGAAGCGCGCGACATTGTGGCTCCAAAAATCTGATTTATCACGAATGGTAAGGATATATTCATTAAAAAAGTGATACCCCAGGTACATTAACCACATGAGGAGTATCCAGAAAGCGAATCGGATTACTTTGCTGCGGATTTGTTGCCCCGTAAATAAATAATCCATACAATAAACATGATTATATAAATGATGAACTGAAAGATGGTTTTATGGAACAATTGAAACCATTCGGGGTGATTTTTGGCTAGAAAAAACAGGGCCACGATGCGCAACACATTACTAACGTACATAACGGCAAGACCGCCCAATGCGAACAAGGCCTTTCGTTTGAGCGCAACTCCTGGAAAGATGATAATAAAGGCCGCGCAGAGGTAATACAATTCCCAACCGTCGCAGTTGGACCCAATTAAGATACGCCCTCGAGCATCGGCTACATTCCAAATGCAATATCCGGTTATGTTTTCTGTAGAACTGTAGGTGGTGGGAGCCGTTCCCGTAATCCAATCGACAATAAGCGCCGAATTTTCGGCCAAACTGCGCACCAGTACATTATGAATAAAACTGATATCAGCAACCGGAAACCAAATAAGAAATGCGATTACGGCATTCCGCAAAAAGGCCTTTTGGCTGGCACTAAATTGTGAAAAGGTTTCAGCTAAAGAGAATGGAATTTTGGGCATGCCCCACAAAGATACGCAAACAAAACGAGGCTATTTCGATGGCATAGCCCCAAAAAGTTCTTGCAATTTGATGTAGCGATAGTCGAAAATGCCCTTTACTTTGGCATCTACAAATAAGGCACCGGCGATGGGTCCAAGGAAACCTTTCCCAATATCATAATTCAGAATATCGGTCATTTTCACACCGCCTTCAATGGCTTCGAAATGGTGTTCGTGGTGCCAAATATTATAGGGACCTTTACGCTGTTCATCGACAAAAAAAGCATGGTCTTTGATATGGGTTATTTCGGTGCACCAATCGAGTTGAATTCCTAAGAATGGGGAAATTTTATAGGTAACGAACATGCCTTCGTACATTTTTTCGGGAATTTCCGAGGTGATTTTGAAGGTCATGTCTTCGGGGGTAATTTCATTCAAATTTTTGGGGGAAGAAAAGAAATCCCAAGCGGCTTCGAGCGATAGGGGCAATTCTTGAACAGAGACAAGTTTTTTCACATTAAACTAACAAAACAGCCGTCAAGATGTTTGTCGGCTCGCACGGAAATCTACATTCCTTT
>JBIKIM010000099.1:0-5116 GCA_044361605.1 Bacteroidia bacterium
CTCTGATTCCTTTAGAGAATATATCCCCAATCTTAATATTTCCAGTCTTATTGTCGATGAGGCGCATTGTATTTCTATGTGGGGAAGTGATTTCCGGCCTTCGTTTCGAAGGATTTACGAAGTGCGTGACCTACTTCCCCCGAAAACACCCGTAGCCGCATTTACCGCCAGTGCGCCCCAGTGGATACAAGACGACATTATAGCCGGACTGCGTTTGCGCGAACCCGCAATACACCAAGGGGCCTTTGGTCGTGAAAATCTCATTTTTCAAGCCATACAAGCTACTAATAAATCGGCTTTATTACTGCAAGCATTGAAACAGACCTTGGGGTGTGCCATTGTTTTTGCGGCTACCCGCAAAGCGGTCCAAGAAACCGCCCTTTGGTTGCAAAGCGAGGGCATTTCGGCCCATTACTATCACGGCGGATTGCCCAACGAGGAGCGTACGCACAAACAGCAAGATTGGATCGAAAACCGCGTTCGGGTAATGGTTTGTACCAATGCCTTTGGAATGGGCGTTGATAAACCCGATGTGCGTTATGTTTTTCATACCGCCCCGAGCACCACCCCGGAAGATTATTACCAAGAATCGGGCAGGGCAGGTCGCGATGGAAAACGCAGCTATTGCATTTTGTTTCACGACGAATCCGATTGGATCCGCTCGAAAGAGCACATCGAAATGCAACACCCAACCGAAGCTCAAATTGTACGTGTTTATCATGCGTGCATGAATACCATTGGGGTTTCGCCCGGACATGGGTTACTCAACACCTATCCTCTGAACTACACGGAAAGTGCTAAAAAATACCGGATCCCGGTGTCCGAATATTATTACGGTTTGAGAGCCCTCGAAAAATTAGGCTGGGTAGAGCTTAATGAAGGCGTCAAAACCCAATCGCGTTTTAGGTTCACTGCCGATTATACCGAAGTGTACGATTTTAAAATTCGATATGCGCAATACGAGGGGTTGATTGATGTGTTGCTGCGCTCGTATTCTGGTGTTTTTGATGGGTATACGAATTTCCAGGAAGCGCAAATTGCCAAACGCTTGCATAAAGATCCCGAAATGATCGTTAAAATGCTGCAAACCCTGAAAAAATCGCGCATCCTCGACTACGTTCCCCAAACGATAGATCCCTTGATTACGTTGTTGGAAACGCGTGTTATGAAGCCCACGGTGAATATGAAGCAGCTGGATGAATTGAAAAAACGCAGGCTGCAATCTTTGGAAGCACTTCAACAATACGCCCGACAAGAACATTGCCGCTCCGCGTTCTGGATTCGATATTTCACCGAGGTAGAAACCGCTAATTGCGGCTCTTGCGATGTATGCAAACGAAACGCCGTTTCCTTAAATAACGACAGCATTGAAGCAGATATTTTACAACAATTACGGATCGGAGCTCGAGACTTTCACACCTTTTCACATTCATTTCCCCTAGAAATTCGCACCCGTTACTTGCAGGTTTTGGAGTCCTTAATCGATACCGGAAAGGTTCTAAAAACCACCAATAATGAGTTATTATTGCAGCCTTGAATATTATTTGCACCGTTACCAATGACCTAAACGCGGATCAACGTATGATTCGCACGTGTACGGTTTTGCAACAAGCCGGCCACCAGGTAAGCTTGGTCGGTAGAAAAAGGCGCGATTCAGAACCGCTTTTTCCTCGGTGTTTCGATCAAATACGCTTGCGCTGCTACTTTGAAAAAGGCAAACTCTTTTATATAGAATACACGCTTCGATTGTGGTGGTTTTTTATACATAAAAATCCCGATATCGTTTGTTCGGTAGACCTCGATACTGCCCTGCCAGCCCTGCTCTGGCGCTCCCATAAATCGTGGCGATGGATCATCGATGCGCACGAATGGTTTCCCTATGTACCGGAAGTGGAACGACGTCCCTTGATTCAAAAAGTTTGGTTGCATGTTGAAGCATTAGTAATTCCTCAAGCCGATGTGGTTTACACCGTGGGAACCGCCATTGCAGAGTCCCTTCAGCAACAATACAACCGGTCGGTTGGCGTGATTCGGAATGCCCCTTTTTTGCAGGTAGACAACGATTTACAGCCTTTGCCCGATGGACTTACACTGCCCGATGCGCCCTTCGTGTTATACCAAGGCGCACTCAACGAAGGCCGCGGCTTGGAACGTTTAATAGAAATTATGGCCCCCATGCGGATGCATCTCGTTTTGGTCGGCAGCGGCGATATCGAAGCGAATTTAAAAAAGCGTGTTCAAGAATTGCGCATCGATTCGTTTGTGCATTTTTTGGGATTTATGCCGCCCGATTCGCTGCCTTCTATTACCCAACGCGCGCGGGTGGGTTACAATGTGTCTGAATCGGTGTCGAAGAGCTACGAACTCTCCTTGAATAACAAATTTTTCGATTATGCCCATGCGTTGTTGCCCGCCGTAATTAACGATTTTGTAGAATATCGAACCCTTTGCGGGGATTTTCCTGTGGGAATTTTAGTCACTCACGATAACGCCCGCATCGCCGTGGCGCTCGAAACCCTTATGAACAACGAAGACCAATACCAATTTCATAAGCGCGCTTGTGAAAACGCTCGAATGCAATGGAATTGGCAGCGTGAATCCGAGCAATTACTGCAATTTTATCAATAATACCATGCCCAAGCACCTTCATATCGTTGCCTTTGACTTGCCCTATCCCCCGAACTACGGAGGCTCCACCGATATGTTCTTTAAGTTGCAGGCCTTTGCCAAATTAGACATTTTGGTCACGTTACATGTCTTTCTGTATGGGGGAAAAAAACCCTCACGAGAACTGCGCGACGCCGTAAATGCCCTCTATTATTATCCCAGAAAAAAAGGAAATCCTTTCGCCGGTAAAATGCCTTTCATTGTGGCCAGCAGGCGCTCCGAAAAATTACTGAAACGTTTAACTGCCGACGATGCCCCCGTTTTATTCGAAGGCTTGCATACGACGTATTATTTAAACCACCCCGATCTTCAAGATAAACGCAAAATTGTGCGGGCGCATAACGTGGAACACCATTATTACGAGGCCTTGGCGCTTGCCGAGGAGCGTTGGTGGAAAACCCTTTTCTTCAAAACGGAGTCCCGAAAACTCAAATTGTACGAGAAGATTTTGCATTCAGCCCAAGGAATCGCCGGAATTTCCCCTCTAGAAACGGCCTATTTTAACGCCGAATATGGCCACGCCGAATACATTCCTGCCTTTCATGCCAATACTTCAGTGCAATCGCAATTAGGCTCGGGCAGCTATATACTGTATCACGGAAACCTGTCGGTGCCAGAAAACAACCGCGCCGCCCTTTATTTGGCCCAAGAAGTATTTCCGCAATTGAACTTTCCGTGTATCATCGCGGGTAGCCGTCCTTCAAAAAGCCTTCAAAAAGCCATCGCCAAGCACGCCCACATACAACTTATTGCCGATGTGTCGGCCACTCATATTCTCGAACTCATTGCCCTGGCCCACGCCAATGTGTTGGTTACCTTTCAATCCACCGGCATCAAGTTAAAACTCCTCAATTCTCTGTACCGCGGCCGTTTCGTGGTGGCCAACCGACCTATGGTCGAAGAAACCGGACTTGAAACCATCTGCACCGTGGCCAACACCCCTTCCGAAATGGTCAAACAAATTACGGCACTCCTAACGCAACCTTTTTCGGGGGAAGTCTTGGAACAACGGCGGCACGTGCTGGGTAATACCTTCGAGAACGACTTGAATGCGAAAAAACTCGCCCGCTTGTTATTCGGAACTGAATTTTGACAGGCGCTTGCAGGCCTTTGTAATTGGAATCACCTTCACACTTATGAATAGCTTGGAATCGGTGAGTTTATAAACGAATTGCAGCATTCTATTGGGATGTTGCCATGATTCAAGGATACACTTATGAATAGCTTGGAATCGGTGCGTTAATAACAGAATTGCAGCATTCTATTAGGATGTTGCCAAGATTCAAGGACACGCTCAGGAATAGTTTAGAATCGGTGCGTTAATAACAGAATTGCAGCAGTCTATTAGGATGTTGCCATTATTTTAGAGGGTATAAATCGTAAATATTCCAAGCCAAACACCAACAATACCGGTACTTTTTGCGTTATTGCGTCATCCAAATGCAGGCGCCACATACCCATGCGCAATGGTCTCAATGGTTAGATACACTGGCCAGTCAAGACTTTGTGTGTATCGACAATTTTTTCTCAGACGCATTTCTGCTTCAGTTAACGGCCTTTTTTCACGAAAAAGAGGCGGCTTTCAAGCCCGCAAAAATTGGTCAAGCGCGCATTGAAAAGCGCATGCCCGAAATCCGCTCAGATCTTACCTATTGGCTCGATCGCGATCGCGATACCGATCTTAATCCTTTTTTTAGTTTGCTGGAAGACCTCATGGAACGCCTAAAACAAGAGTTGTTCTTGAGTTTACAAGGGTTCGAATTTCATTTTGCCTTGTACCCAGCAGGGGGATTTTACAAGCCGCATATCGATCAGTTCGATACGCGCTCGAATCGCATGATATCCATGATCGTTTATCTGAACGCCCACTGGAAAGAAGGCGATGGCGGTGAACTTCGGATACACCAAGAATCGAATTTTATTGATATTGCTCCAATTATGAACAGAGCGGTACTGTTCCGTTCTGATTGTGTATTGCACGAGGTTTTACCGTCTGTAACGCCTCGCAGAAGTCTCACCGGATGGTTATTGAAACGACCCTCAGGGGTAGGGGTTTTCGGACTTTAGGGTAGGCATAGCCACTATCGATAGCAATATCGATAAAATAGATAGTATTGTTGGTGATAATTGACACAATGCATATTGCGGCTTTGTTGCAACTTTGTGTCAGTAATAAACAACAAATACAAAAAATATGGAAACAAACGAAAACAGCTACATGATGCCGAGAATCGGCGACCTAGCCCCTGATTTTGAAGCGGTAACTACCATTGGTAAAATTAAATTTTCTGACTATGAACCTGGTAAATGGAAAGTGCTTTTTTCGCATCCGGCTGACTTTACTCCGGTATGTACTACTGAAATGACAGGTTTTGCGCTCCGTCAAAATGAGTTCGATGCTTTGAATACCGCGCTTATTGGACTAAGTATTGATAGCATTCACAGTCAT
>JBIKIM010000098.1:0-5116 GCA_044361605.1 Bacteroidia bacterium
ACCTGCGTGAGCACACGGGGTTTAAGTGGATACTGATTCATATGCAAAACCAATCCGGGCTTCGTTATTGAATCTGGATAGTTATTGAGTAGGTAATTAGGGGCGGTTTGAATATTCACCGACACGCGACCGATATAAAATTTGCGGTGTGCGGTTTGGTTATCCGGTGGGTCTAAATATATTCTAACGGCTGCACTTTTGGAAACTTGAGACGTATCCAGCTCATAACGAATATTGGATGTGCTAACGCTGAAGTAGCCTGAATCCCGCAGTCGTTGGGTAAACAAATCCTCAGATTCGGATAAGGCATTCAAGTCACAGGGCCACCACATTCGAAACGCAGGCGCTTCGGCAACCACCGTTTGCATGATACGTCGGGTGGCACTATCGGAACTGAAAATTTGAATGTCGCGGATTAAATAAGGGGTTTTGGGTTCAGCTAAATAACGCACGCGGGCTTTGCGACTGCCCTTTTTTACGGTATAGCTGCATTCGGCATCGAAAAAACCCTTGTTGAACAAGTAAAATTTAATATTTTCGGCAGATACTTCTGCGAGTTTTGGACTGAATAGCACCGGCGCTTCTCCCAATTCTTGTCGAAATTTGCGACGCCATCCCACCGAATCCGAACGCTCAGGGTCGTTTTTGAGCGTTCCCACGGCATAAATCCAAAGGAAAATAGGCAAGCGGTTGAAAATGACACGCTTATTCGTGCGGTGTAAAATTTGTGCTTTGGTGTTCCGACCTGCGGCGGGGTTATTGTTAACGATAACCCGGTTGCTAACCAATAAGTGTTCTCCTTTAGGAATTACATTCCGCACCCCACAACTGCCCAACACAAGTGCCGCTGTACACACCATAATTCCGGTGTTACGGAAAAATCGTGCATATTTGTTGGAGGAAAATGATTTCACAGGCGGATTTAAAGCGTTTCGCGTCGTTAGCGCAGACTAAATATAGGCAAAAATATGACCAATTCTTAGTAGAAGGGCGAAAAGCAGTGGAAGAAGTATTCCACAGTAAGTATCAAATAGACACTATTTTGGCAACAGAGGCTTTTGTTGCCAAATACCAACCGCCGTTTCCCTTTTACACCATACCCTCTAAGGATATGAATCGCTTGTCGCAATTCGTAAGTCCCCCTGGAATAATTGCCGTTGTCAACAAACCCAAAGTGACCTCGGCTACCTTACAACCTGGACTTAACTTGGTGCTCGATGGTATTGCCGATCCCGGTAATTTAGGCACTATTTTACGCATCGCAGATTGGTACGGATTGCGTCAATTATGGCTCAGCGACGATTGTGTAGATGAAACCAATCCCAAGGTAATAGCCGCTTCTATGGGCTCTTTTTGTCGGGTAACCTGTTTGCGAAATGCCGAATCCGTTTGGCAAACCGCTACGTCTATTTTGGGGGCCGATTTGGATGGGACTTCCCTGTATAAAATAGAGGTGCCCACCACACCTTATGTGCTCATTATGGGCTCAGAGTCGCACGGCCTTCGACCTGCCTTCGCCAAAACGCTCACCCAACGCCTCACCATACCCCGGATTGGATCTGCTGAATCTTTGAATGTATCCGTTTCAACGGGTATTATTATGGATCGGTTGTTGACGCAATAGGGCTATATTTCGACTAAGGATGTTCCCGAAAGGGGCAAGTTTTCTTATCTTTGTCTTTGCACCATGTCGGCCACCCCCATTAAGTTAAAACTAACCGCGTTTATTCGCTCGTATCACCAACAGCAGCTGGTTCAAGGCCTGTTGAGTACGGCATTGCAATCGGTGTTGCTATTTTATTTGGTCAATTACACGGAGTATTTATTTTGGTTGGATACCCCCATTCGCGGTGTGCTGTTTTATGGGTTTTGGTTGTTAATTGCCCTGCTTGTAGCGTGGCAAGTTGGGCGCCCTGCCGCTCAATATTTCAGGTTCTCATCCACTGTCTTGAGCGAAGCCCAAGCTGCACGTATTATCGGCAATCATTTTGGGGAAATTTCAGACAAGTTACTGAATTTATTACAACTCGAACAAATGGGAACGTCGGCCCACGGTCAATCGGCCCTCCTGTTAAAAAGCATCGAACAAAAAACAGAATTGCTGCGGCCTTTCGCCTTTTCAGAGGCCTTAAATTGGCCGGCCTTTCGAAAAAGTATGTACCGTTTTGCCGGCGTGTTACTCCTTCTTTTGATGTGGGGGGTATACGATGCGCCGTCTATTTCGGCGGCATCGCAACGCCTACTTCGCTATGGGGAAACCTTTTCGAAGCCCGCTCCATTTCAGTTTGTAACGGCTTTTTGCGATACCCAAGTGAATCAAAATGCCGCACTGGTGGTTGGGGTTTCACTGCAAGGTAAGGCCATTCCCGACGATGTGTTTGTGCGCGTGAACGGGCAAAATTTCTTGATGAAAGCGACCCAAAAGAACGCGTTTGTATGGCCTCTTGATGGAGTTAAAGAGGATTTAACGTTTCAATTCGAAGCGGCGGGTTACACCAGTCAAACGTATCAAATTCGGGTAGTTCCCAAATTCGAACTTCAAAATATCGAAGTCCAAGCCGTTTATCCCAATTATTTGGGAAGAAGTCCTGAAAAGCTAAACCTCACCAGCACCATAAATATTCCCGCAGGCACCCAACTAAAATGGCTTGTCAAGAGTCCTAAAGCCGAAACGGTTTGGGTCGCCGCCGCTACCCGTTCCTCCGAATTGGCAACAACTAAAATGCCGGTAACCACCCAATCGCTTAAGTCTTTAGGCATGGGGCGATTTAATTTTACCGAACGGGTTCTGAATGAACAACATTTGAAGATGTGGTCGGTGGGAAACGGCCTCACGTCAGATACGTTTTATAAGCAAATCACGGTGGTTAGTGATGCCTATCCAGAGGTGTTTTTAGAACAGCGAACCGACCAAGGAAACGAAAATGGATATTATGCATTGGGTAATGCCATCGACGATTATGGTATCGTTCGGGCGTTTATCGAATACGAACAAGAGGAGACGGGCAACCGCAACAACAAAACGAAAAAGACTCTGGATTTAAAGATTGCGCCGAATAAATCGATCGTTTTTGCCCATACTTGGGATTTGAAATCAATGGGAATTGCGCCTGATAAGGGGCTGCGTTATCGCATTGGTGTCACCGATAACGACGGGGTACAAGGAGGGAAGACCGCCTATAGCGATTGGACTTATATCAAAAGATGGTCCGATGAAATGCTAGAAAAGCAGTTGGACAAAAACAAAGAGAAGGTCGAAAAACAATTGAGCGATGCCCAAGCACAAGCCAATCAACTTCAGAAACAATCAGACAAATTGCAGGAATCAATTTTAGCCGCCCCTAAAATGTCGTTCGATATGCAGGACAAAGTAGAAGATTGGTTGGAAAAACAAGAAAAGCAACGCGAGCGTATTCAAGAAATCAAACAGCAACAAGAAAAAATAGACCGGCAACAACAAGAAATAGCGCCTAAAAATCCAGAATTAAAAGAACGTAGAGAGGAGTTGAACGACCGATTGAAGCGCATGGAGGATCCGAAAATACAGGAACTCATGAAGGAATTGCAAGAGTTGCTAAGCAAGAAAAAACCACCGCAAGAAGTGCAACAAAAAATGGATCAAATTGACAAACGGGTCCAAAACGAGAAGGAAGACATGGATCAATTGTTGGAGCAGTTGAAGGAGTTGCGCATGGAGGAACAAATAGATTTGCAGGCCCAAGAGATGCAAGAGTGGATCGAAAAGCAGCAAGAATTGCAAAAGCAAACCGAAGAGTGGCAGAAAACGCCCAAACAGAATCCCGAAAGCACGCCAAAAAAAGAAGCCCTCATAGAACAATTAAAAGAGCAACAGAAAAAGGCCGATCAGATTCAGCAACGGGCCGATGAAATCGAAAAGCAAAATAAAAAACTCGAGTCTCCGATGAAGCTTGATTTAGGTCAGCCTGAAATAAAACAAGCCGGCGATAAGCAGGAAGAGGCGGAGCAGAAAACGCAAGAAAACAAAGCAGAAGAGTCCAAACAAAAACAAAAAGAAGCCGCCGAGCGCATGAAACAAGCGCAAGAAAAAATGCAAGAAAGTCTTCAAAAAGCGCAAAAACAGCGCGATTCTGAAGATTTGCAAGCGCTTAGGGCCCTGTTGGAAAACTTGATTGAGGTTTCCCACCGACAAGAACAAATATTCACCGAACTCGTGGGCTTAAATAGCGAGAATCCTCGCGTTCGGGCGCTGAACCAAGAGCAGATGAATATTAAGAATATGAGTGCGGGTATCGAAGACAGTTTGCGTGCTTTAGCCAAGCGACAGCCTATGGTATCGGATTTGGTTACGCGGGAAATTGCTACGATTAACGACAATATGGATCGTGCGTTTAACGGACTCAAAGTGCGCAATGTGCGCGAGGCTGCCAGCTACGAGCAGTTCGTGATGACCGGATATAACAATTTGGCGGTGATGTTGATGGAGAGTCTTAAGAATGTGCAACAGCGCATGAATAAGTCGAGCAGCAGTTCTCCGAAAAATGGTAAAATGTGCGAAAATCCGAAGCCCGGAAATTCGGGAAAATCGCAAAAAGGCAAAGGCGGTAAATTGTCGCAACAGCAAAAAGAATTGGGAGAAAAATTGCAAAAAATGCAACAACAAGGCAAGCAGGAAGGCCAACAAGGGAAAGAAGGAAAGAAAGAACAAGGCGAAAAGGGAGAGAAGGGTGAAAAAGGCGAGCCCAAAGCAGGGGATAAGGGACAAGGTCAAAAAGGAGATAAAGGCGGTAAGGAAGGCAAGGGAAAACCAGGCGATAAAGGTCAATCTTCGGGTGGTTCGGAAGGAAATGGGGAGCGTTTGAGCGATAAAGAGTGGGTGGAAATGGTGTTAATGCAAGAAGGACTGCGCCGAAAAATAGAGGCCCTTCGTAAGGAAGCCCTAAAACAAGGTCAAACCGGACAAGCGGCGAATTTGTTTGAGGCCGAAAAACTGATGGAAGAACAGGAGAAAAAGTGGGTAGAGAAAAAGTTTGATGCCCAAATGATGCAGCGACAGAAGCAGATAGAAACACGTTTGCTTGAGCACGAAAAAGCACAAATGCAGCAGGACCAAGAAGAGAAAAGACAATCTAAAACG